>NZ_NKIG01000019.1:0-128085 GCF_002255865.1 Pseudomonas sp. PGPPP1
GGTTGGCCGCTTAATCTCTCAGTCATTTGGCGCCAGGCGCCGCGTTTCTTTAGGGTCTTACCGGCTACACCTACAAGCGAAGGAACCGGGCCCCTAGAAAAGAGCGCTGCTTTATACCAGAAAGACCCCAGTGCAACAACAGCCCGTGTGTTTTTACCGACCTAAATCTAGGTAAAACACACCTGAACCGTTGCCAGGAGGGGCCGCCGGAATAGCCGACCGCTCGTCGCACAGAATGATTTACAGCGCCTGCGCGCACGGTGAAGTGCTCGGCGAAATACGCTGAGGCGCCATCAAAACAGCATTTGAGGCAAAAGCACAGGCAAAAATGGGCTAGTCATTTGGCAATCTGAGCACTACGGTAGGACTTTTCCAGACTGCACTCGCAGATGGGCCTTCGATCTGCAAAGGAAACCGAACATGCGCCTCGCTGCCCTACCGCTGTTGCTCGCCCCTCTATTTATCGCGCCGCTGGCCTCTGCCGCCAGCAACTTGAGCGTCTGCACCGAGGCCAGCCCCGAAGGGTTCGATGTGGTGCAATACAATTCGCTGACCACCACCAATGCCTCGGCCGATGTGCTGATGAACCGCCTGGTGGACTATGACGCGGCCAGCGGCAAGCTAGTGCCCAGCCTGGCAGACAGCTGGGAAGTGTCGCCGGATGGCCTGACCTACACCTTCAAGCTGCACCCGGATGTGAAATTCCATCGCACCGACTATTTCACCCCAAGCCGCTCCCTGACCGCCGAAGACGTACGCTTCAGCTTCGAGCGCATGCTCGACCCGGCCAATCCTTGGCACAAGATCGCCCAGAGCGGCTTCCCCCACGCGCAGTCGCTGCAGTTGCCGACGCTGGTCAAGAAAATCGACGCGCTCGACCCGCTGACCGTGCGCTTCACCCTTGATCACGCCGACTCCACTTTCCTCGCCGCGTTGAGCATGGGCTTTGCTTCGATCTACCCGGCGGAATACGCCGACAAACTGCTCAAGGCAGGCACGCCCGAGAAACTCAACAGCCAGCCCATCGGCACCGGGCCGTTCGTTTTCGTGCGCTTCCAGAAAGACGCCGTGGTGCGCTACAAGGCCAACCCGGACTACTTCGCAGGCAAACCACCTGTGGATAACTTGATCTTCGCCATCACCCCGGACGCCAACGTACGCTTGCAGAAATTGCACCGCGATGAATGCCAGATCGCCCTCTCGCCAAAACCCCTGGATGTAGGCGAAGCCGAGAAAGACGCAGCGCTCAAGGTCGAAAAAACCGCCGCTTTCATGACGGCATTCGTGGCCATCAACAGCCAGCATCCGCCGCTGGATAAGCCCGAAGTGCGCCAGGCAATCAACCTGGCTTTCGACAAGGCCAGCTACCTCAAGGCCGTGTTTGAAGGCACCGCCGAAGCCGCCAACGGTCCTTACCCGCCCAACACCTGGAGCTACGCCAAGGACTTGCCGGGTTATCCACAGGACTTGGCCAAGGCCAAGGCATTGCTGAACCGTGCCGGGCTCAAGGACGGTTTCAAGACCACTATCTGGACACGCCCCACTGGCAGCCTGCTGAACCCCAACCCGAACCTCGGCGCGCAGTTGTTGCAGGCGGACCTGGCCAAGGTCGGCATCCAGGCCGAGATCCGCGTGATCGAATGGGGCGAGTTGATCCGCCGCGCCAAGGCGGGTGAGCACGACCTGCTGTTCATGGGCTGGGCCGGCGACAACGGCGACCCGGATAACTTCCTGACGCCGCAGTTCTCGTGCGCGGCAGTCAAATCCGGCACCAACTTCGCCCGCTACTGCGACCCTGCGCTGGACAAGCTGATCAGTGCCGGCAAGACCACCAGCGAGCAAGGGGTGCGCAGCAAGCTGTACCAGCAGGCCCAGGCGCAGATCCAGCAGCAGGCACTGTGGCTGCCATTGGCACACCCGACGGCATTCGCCCTGGCACGCAAGAATGTCGAGGGTTACCAGGTGAGCCCGTTCGGACGCCAGGATTTTTCGAAGGTTAGCGTCAAGCCGTAAGCTGCAAGCTGCAAGCCATTTGAGGCTTGCAGCTTGCAACTGCCCCTCCCCTACATCCACCCATATTCGGCCATCGACAAGGGATCCCCGTCGCCCACGATGATGTGGTCAAGCACCCGCACATCCACCACGTCCAAGGCTTTTTGCAGAATCTTGGTCAGTTTTCGATCTGCTGCGCTGGGCTCCACGCTCCCGGAAGGATGGTTGTGACACAGGATCAGCGCCGCCGCGTTGTAGGCCAACGCGCGCTTGACCACTTGCCGGGGGTAAACCACGGCACCGTCGATAGTGCCCTGGAACAAGGCCTCAAACCCCAACACCCGATGCTTTGAATCGAGAAACAGGCAGCCGAAGGTTTCATGGGGCTCATGACGCAACAGCGCCTTGAGGTAATCACGCACGGCCACCGGACTTTCCAGCACCGAATCAACGCGCAACCGCTCCGCCAGATGACGCCGGGACATTTCCAGCACCGCCTGCAACTGGGCAAACTTTGCTGGCCCCAGGCCCAACTGCTGGCTGAACACCGTTTGACTGGCCTCCAACAGCGGCCGCAAGCCACCAAATTGCGCCAACAGGTGGCGCGCCAAGTCCACCGCACTCCTGCCGGTCACCCCGGTACGCAGGAAGATCGCCAGCAGCTCTGCGTCGGACAAGCTCGTCGCGCCCCACTCCAACAGCTTCTCTCGTGGCCGCTCTGCCGCCGGCCAATCACGAATACTCATCCCACCTCCCTCTCCATGTGCACAATGCGCACCGCTGTAGCCTGGCGGGCGCTGTGTTATCGTAGGCCCTCTTTTTTGCGTGCGATTTCACCTGGGGAGGGGGCATCGCAGGCGTCATTGAACTGGCATCACTGAACTGGAAAGGCAAACCAATGCAGCGTCTGTATCGGAAACGCATCGTTCTCGGCGTCGGCGGCGGCATTGCCGCCTACAAGAGCGCAGAGCTGGTTCGCAGGCTTCTCGACCAAGGCGCCGAAGTGCGCGTGGTCATGACACGCGGCGGCAGTGAATTCATCACACCGCTGACCATGCAGGCCTTGTCCGGCCACCCGGTTCACCTGGACCTGCTGGACCCGGCGGCCGAAGCTGCCATGGGCCATATCGAACTGGCCAAGTGGGCCGACCTGGTGTTGATCGCCCCGGCCACTGCCGACCTGATCGCACGCCTCGCCCAAGGCATCGCCGATGACCTGCTGACCACGCTGGTACTGGCCACCGACGCCACTGTCGCCATTGCGCCGGCCATGAACCAGGCCATGTGGCGCGACCCTGCCACCCAGGCCAACACCCAACTCCTGCAAAGCCGTGGCCTCAAGGTGTTCGGCCCGGCATCCGGCAGCCAGGCCTGCGGCGACGTCGGCATGGGCCGCATGCTTGAAGCCACCGACCTTGCACTGTGCGCCGCCGAGTGCTTCCAGCACCTGGCCCTGACCGGCAAGCACGTGCTGATCACCGCCGGCCCAACCCAGGAAAATATCGACCCGGTGCGCTACATCACCAACCATAGCTCAGGAAAAATGGGCTTTGCCTTGGCGGAGGCGGCGGTCGAGGCAGGCGCTCGCGTCACCCTGATCACCGGCCCGGTGCATTTGCCGACACCCGATCGGGTCACGCGAATCGACGTCGTCAGCGCCCGCGACATGCTCGCGGCCTGTGAAGCGGCCATTCCCTGCGACCTGTTTATCGCCTCGGCCGCAGTGGCGGACTACCGTCCGGAAGTCGTTGCCCCGCAAAAGCTCAAGAAAGACCCTACGAGCGGCGACGGCCTGCTCCTGCAAATGGTGCGCAACCCAGACATTCTGGCCACCATCGCCACCCGCCCGGACCGTCCGTTCAGCGTCGGCTTTGCCGCCGAAACCGAGCACCTGCTGGACTACGCCGCACGCAAATTGAAGGACAAAAACCTCGACCTGATCGTTGCCAATGATGTCGCCAACCCGAGCATCGGCTTCAACAGCGAGGAAAACGCTTGCAGCGTGATCGATCGTGACCTGCACGCCACCCTTTTCGCCCAGACCAGCAAGGGCAAGATTGCCCGCCAACTGATCTCTTTTATCGCCCAACGGCTGAACCAGGTTTAATTTCCATGCACGCTTTGCAAGCCAAGATCCTCGACCCCCGCATCGGCAACGAATTCCCACTGCCGGCCTACGCCACCCCAGGCTCCGCCGGCCTGGACCTGCGCGCCATGCTCAAGGAAGACACCGTCCTTGAACCAGGCCAGACCCTCCTGATTCCTACCGGCCTGTCGATCTACGTGGGCGACCCAGGCCTGGCAGCACTGATCCTGCCGCGCTCGGGCCTGGGCCATAAACACGGCATCGTGCTGGGTAACCTGGTGGGCCTGATCGATTCGGACTACCAGGGCGAGTTGATGGTGTCGTGCTGGAACCGCGGCCAGACCGCGTTCAACATCGCCGTTGGCGAACGTATTGCCCAGTTGGTGCTGGTGCCAGTCGTGCAGGCGCACTTCGAACTGGTGCAGGAATTCGACGAAACCCAACGCGGCGCAGGCGGCTTTGGGCATTCCGGCAGTCACTGACTAAGCTGAATCTGGCCGGGTGCTATTGCCCGGCTCGACGCCACCGCAAGGCTTTTCAGGACGAAGAATGCGCGGATTTTACAAGCGAGATTTCCCCAGTGAAATCAATGCATTACGCAAGCGACAAGACGGAGCGCACACTCCGATGGCATTTTTGCACCACGAACTCTCTGCCGAAAACACCGTCATACCCTTCAGTTTGAGCCTGCCGGTCAGCCACATTAAGGCCAGCTTTGCCCCCTTCAGATGGAGTTTCCCCCCGCGATGAGTACCGCAGCCCGAGTAGCCCCGACATTCCCCGACAGCATCTTTCGCGCCTATGACATCCGTGGCGTGGTGCCCAAGACCCTGACCGCCGAAACTGCCTACTGGATTGGCCGCGCCATCGGCTCCCAAAGCCTGGCGCAGGACGAGCCGAACGTATCGGTCGGTCGTGACGGTCGGCTTTCCGGCCCCGAGTTGGTGGAGCAATTGATCCAGGGCTTGGCCGACAGCGGCTGCCACGTCAGCGACGTCGGCCTGGTGCCTACGCCTGCGCTGTACTACGCCGCCAACGTCCTGGCCGGCAAATCCGGGGTGATGCTCACGGGTAGCCACAACCCGTCGGACTACAACGGCTTCAAGATCGTCATCGCCGGCGACACCCTCGCCAACGAGCAGATCCAGGCCCTGCACGACCGCTTGAAAACCAACGACCTGACCAGCGGCAAAGGCAGCATCACCAAGGTCGACATCCTGCAGCGCTATTCCGATGAGATCACCCGCGACGTCAAACTCGCGCGCCGCCTCAAGGTGGTGGTGGACTGCGGCAACGGCGCGGCTGGTGTGATCGCCCCGCAACTGCTCGAAGCCCTGAATTGCGAAGTCATCCCGCTGTTCTGCGACGTTGATGGCCACTTCCCCAACCATCACCCGGACCCGGGCAAGCCTGAAAACCTGGTGGATCTGATCGCCAAGGTCAAGGAAACCGGGGCTGACGTCGGCCTGGCCTTCGACGGTGACGGCGACCGTGTGGGCGTGGTGACCGAAACCGGCGAGATCGTGTTCCCGGATCGCCTGCTGATGCTGTTCGCCCGTGACGTGGTGGCGCGCAACGCCAACGCCGAGATCATCTTCGACGTGAAGTGCACCCGCCGCCTCACCCCGCTGATCAAGGAATATGGCGGTCGTCCGCTAATGTGGAAGACCGGTCACTCGTTGATCAAAAAGAAAATGAAGGAAACCGGCGCCCTGTTGGCCGGCGAAATGAGCGGTCACGTGTTCTTCAAGGAACGCTGGTTCGGCTTTGATGACGGCATTTACAGTGCCGCTCGTCTGCTGGAGATCCTCAGCAAGGAAAAATCCACCGCCGAAGAGCTGTTTCAGACCTTCCCGAATGATATTTCTACGCCAGAGATCAATATCCATGTGACCGAGGAGAGCAAATTCAGCATCATTGACGCACTGCACGATGCGCAATGGGGCGAAGGCGCCGATCTGACCCTCATTGATGGTGTGCGAGTCGATTACGCCAAAGGCTGGGGCCTGGTGCGCGCGTCCAACACCACACCGGTGCTGGTCCTGCGCTTCGAGGCGGATACCGAGGCTGAGTTGCAGCGCATCAAGGACGTGTTCCACGCCCAGTTGAAACGTGTTGCCCCTGATCTCCAATTACCGTTCTGATTTTTTACCGGAGCCCTGAATGACCCTCGAACGCGAAGCCGCTGCCAACACCGCCAAGGTCCTTTCCGAAGCGTTGCCCTACATTCGACGCTACGTCGGCAAGACGCTGGTGATCAAATACGGCGGCAATGCCATGGAAAGCGACGAGCTGAAAACCGGCTTTGCCCGCGACATCGTGTTGATGAAAGCCGTAGGGATCAACCCGGTGGTAGTGCACGGTGGCGGCCCGCAAATCGGCGACCTGCTCAAGCGCTTGTCGATCGAGAGTCACTTCATCGATGGCATGCGCGTCACGGACGCGCAAACCATGGACGTGGTGGAGATGGTCCTCGGCGGCCAGGTCAACAAGGACATCGTCAACTTGATCAACCGCCACGGCGGCAGCGCCATCGGCCTGACTGGCAAGGACGCGGAGCTGATTCGCGCGAAAAAACTGACAGTGACCCGTCAGACGCCGGAAATGACCCAGCCGGAAATCATCGACATCGGCCAGGTGGGCGAAGTGGTGGGCGTGAACACCGACCTGCTGAACCTGCTGGTCAAAGGTGACTTCATCCCGGTGATCGCGCCGATCGGCGTGGGCGCCAACGGTGAGTCCTACAACATCAACGCCGACCTGGTGGCCGGCAAGGTGGCCGAGGCACTGAAGGCTGAAAAGCTGATGCTGCTGACCAACATCGCCGGGCTGATGGACAAGGAAGGCAAGGTACTGACTGGCCTGACCACTCAACAAGTGGACGAGCTGATTGCCGACGGCACCATCTACGGCGGCATGCTGCCGAAGATCCGTTGCGCACTGGAAGCGGTGCAAGGCGGCGTTGGCAGCTCGCTGATCATCGACGGCCGCGTACCGAATGCAGTATTGCTGGAAATCTTCACCGATACCGGCATGGGCACGTTGATCAGTAATCGCAAGCGTCCTTAACCGCTGCAAACAAAAAGGCCCCGCTCAATCTGATTGAACGGGGCCTTTTTTATGCACATTGGCTCTGCAGAAAAATAGAGATTCCCACAGAGGATGTGGGTCAGACGCCAAATTGCTCGCGGTATGCGCGAACAGCCGGCAAATGCTGCTTGAGCTGCGGATCATCTTCCAGGAACTGCAACACCTGGTTCAACGACACGATACTCACCACCGGAATGCCGAAATCACGCTCCACTTCCTGGATGGCCGACAACTCACCGTTGCCGCGCTCCTGGCGGTTCAGCGCAATCAGCACGCCCGCTGCCTTGGCGCCGTCCTGGGAAGCAATGATCTGCATCACTTCACGAATCGCGGTGCCAGCGGTGATCACGTCGTCGATGATCAGCACATCGCCAGTGAGCGGCGCGCCCACGAGGCTACCGCCTTCGCCATGGGCCTTGGCTTCCTTGCGGTTGAAACACCACGGCAGATCCTGCCCATGATGCTCGGCCAACGCCACGGCCGTCGCTGCCGCCAGGGGAATGCCCTTGTAGGCCGGACCGAACAACACGTCGAAGGAAATACCGCTTTCAACGATGGCTGCCGCGTAGAAACGACCCAGCTGAGCCAGGGCCGAACCCGAGTTGAACAAGCCCGCATTGAAGAAGTACGGGCTGGTGCGCCCGGACTTGAGAGTGAACTCACCGAAGCGCAAAACGCCGCGATCGATGGCAAAACGAATGAAATCGCGTTGATACGCCTGCATGAAAAAAGCCTCAGATACCACGGATTTAGCTAATTAGGTAGACGGCGTGTATCATACACGCACGCGATTTTTGGGGCCATTTATGCGGATCATCAGTGTGAACGTTAATGGTATTCAGGCTGCAGTCGAGCGTGGTTTGCTCAGTTGGCTGCAAGCCCAGAATGCCGACGTCATCTGCCTGCAGGATACCCGCGCCTCCGCCTTTGAACTGGACGACCCAGCCTTCCAACTGGATGGCTACTTCCTTTATGCCTGCGATGCCGAAGTGCCCACCCAAGGTGGCGTGGCTTTGTATTCGCGGTTGCAACCCAAGGCGGTCATCAGCGGCCTCGGCTTCGAGACAGCCGACCGCTACGGGCGCTACCTGCAAGCCGATTTCGATAAGGTCAGCATCGCGACCTTGCTGCTTCCTTCGGGGCAGAACGGCGATGAAGACTTGAACCAGAAGTTCAAGCTAATGGACGATTTCGCCCGTTACCTGGATAAACAGCGACGCAAACGTCGCGAGTACATTTATTGTGGCTCGCTGTACGTGGCGCAACAGAAGCTGGATATCAAGAACTGGCGCGACAGCCAGCAATCCCCGGGTTTCCTGGCGCCAGAACGGGCCTGGATGGACGAGATTGTCGGCAACATGGGTTATGTGGATGCCCTGCGCGAAGTCAGCCGCGAAGGCGACCAGTACAGCTGGTGGCCGGATAACGAACAGGCTGAGATGCTCAACCTGGGCTGGCGTTTCGACTACCAGTTGCTGACCCCAGGTCTGCGCCGGTTCGTTCGCAGTGCACGCTTGCCGCGCCAGCCACGTTTCTCGCAGCACGCGCCGCTGATCGTGGACTACGACTGGACACTGACCATCTAAGGTCTTTTTCCAGGTACAAAAAAACCGACATCGCTGTCGGTTTTTTTGTGGGCGCCCGTTATTTGACCGGACGCCAGGTAAAGGGATAGCGATAAGCGATCCCTTTATTGGCCTTGATGCCGCCAATGATCGTCAACACCAAGGTTGCGATCACCAGGGCGATCATCAGGAAAAAACCCACCACGGCAAACGCCAGTACCACGCAGGCCATCCAGGCGATGGCCACGGTGATCTGGAAGTTCAGCGCTTCCTTGCCCTGGTCGTCAATGAACGCATCTTTTTCCTTCTTGAGCTGCCACAGAATCAGCGGCCCAACAACGCTGCCGAAGGGGAATACAAACCCCAGAAACGCCGCGAAGTGACACAACATCGCACCCTGGCGCGCTTCATAGGAAGGCGTAGACACAGGCAATTGGCTGTCACTCATGGCGTTTCTCCTTGAAGCCGGTTCAGTCGGCCAGTGCGGCGTTCTGCAGTTCGAAGATCTCGGTCATGCCCTTCTGGGCCAGTGCCAGCATGGCGTTCAGTTCGGCCGGCTGGAATGGCGCGCCTTCGGCGGTGCCCTGCACTTCGATGAAACCACCGGTGCTGGTCATTACCACGTTCAGGTCGGTCTCGGCGGCCGAGTCTTCCAGGTAGTCCAGGTCCAGCACAGGCTCGCCCTGGTACATACCCACCGAAACGGCGGCGATCATTTGCTTGAGCGGGTCACCGCCTTTGAGGCCGCCACGCTTCTTGATCACTTTCAGCGCGTCAACCAGGGCCACCATGGCGCCGGTGATGGACGCGGTACGGGTACCGCCGTCTGCCTGGATCACGTCGCAGTCGACGTACAGGGTCACGTCGCCCAGCTTGGACATGTCCAAGGCTGCACGCAGGGAGCGGCCGATCAGGCGCTGGATTTCCAGGGTGCGGCCGCCTTGCTTGCCACGGCTGGCTTCACGCTGGTTACGCTCGCCGGTCGCGCGCGGCAGCATGCCGTATTCGGCGGTCAACCAGCCCTGGCCCTGGCCTTTCAGGAAGCGCGGCACGCCATTTTCGACGCTGACGGTGCAGATAACCTTGGTATCGCCAAACTCGACCAGTACAGAACCCTCGGCGTGTTTGGTGTAGTTGCGGGTGATGCGGATCGAGCGGAGCTGATCGGCAACGCGACCACTTGGACGTTTCATAGGGGATACCTGTACTGAGGACGAAAAACTGCCGAGCATTATAGAGCCGTGAGCCGATTCGGGGCACTTCTAAAAATTCGGTTACGAATGGCCGGGCTGACGCCCATTGTTTGGGCGCGCTCGCCCCACTGCGCTACAATCCTGCGCCTTCTTAACCATCAGCCCGTGTTTGCGGGACTGCAACGCGAGGTACCTCCATGGTGCACAGCATGACCGCCTTCGCCCGCGTCGAAAAAGCCGGCGTCCAAGGCACCCTGAGCTGGGAACTGCGCTCGGTCAACAGCCGCTACCTGGAGCCGCACCTGCGCCTGCCGGAATCATTCCGCGACCTCGAAGGCGCCGTGCGTGAAGCGCTGCGCCAGGGCATTTCCCGCGGCAAGCTGGAATGCACCCTGCGCTTTACCGAAGAAACCACCGGCAAGGCCTTGCAGATTGATCGCGACCGCGCCGCACAACTGGTTGCCGCCGCCGAGACCATCGCCAGCCTGATCAAGCAGCCCGCTGCGCTGAACCCGCTGGAAGTGCTGGCCTGGCCGGGCGTGCTGGTGGCCGACGCCACCGACCCGCAAGCCCTCAACGCCGAAGCCCTCGCCCTGTTCAACCAGGGTTTGAAGGAGCTCAAGGCTGGCCGCGAACGCGAAGGCGCCGAACTGGCCCGACTGATCAACGAACGCCTGACCGCCATCGAAGAGGATGTGGTCACCCTGCGTGAACTGGTACCGCAGATGCTCGCCACCCAGCGCCAGAAGGTCCTCGACCGCTTTACCGACATGAAGGCCGACCTCGACCCGACACGCCTTGAACAGGAAATGGTGCTACTCGCACAGAAGAGTGACGTCGCCGAAGAGCTCGACCGCCTGAGCACCCACATTCTTGAAGTACGTCGTGTGCTCAAGTCTGCCGGTGCCGCCGGTCGGCGCCTGGACTTCCTGATGCAGGAACTCAACCGCGAAGCCAATACACTGGGCTCCAAGGCATTTGACCCGCGCAGCACCCAGGCTGCGGTCAACCTCAAGGTGTTGATCGAGCAGATGCGCGAACAAGTACAGAATATTGAGTAAGGCAACTTCCATGACCCACAGCACCGGCACCCTTTACATCATTTCCGCCCCTTCGGGCGCGGGCAAGAGCAGCCTGGTCAAGGCCCTGACCGACGCTGACGACCAGATCCGTATCTCGGTCTCGCACACCACCCGCGCCATGCGCCCGGGCGAGGTGAACGGCGTGCACTATCACTTCGTCGAGCGCACCGAGTTCGTCAAGATGATCGAACACGGCGACTTCCTCGAGCGCGCCGAAGTGTTCGGCAACCTCTACGGCACCTCGCAAAGCCACCTGCAGCAGACCCTGGACGAAGGCCACGACCTGATCCTGGAAATCGATTGGCAGGGCGCCGAACAAGTGCGCCAGTTGATGCCAAAGGCGCGTTCGATCTTCATCCTGCCGCCATCGCTTGAAGCGTTGCATCAGCGCCTGACCAACCGTGGCCAGGACAGCGACGAGATCATCGAAGGCCGCATGCGCGAAGCCGTCAGCGAAATGAGCCACTACGTCGACTACGACTACCTGATCATCAACGACGATTTCGCCCACGCCCTGGATGATCTGAAGGCGATTTTCCGCACCAATCAGCTCCAGCAAAAGCGTCAACAGCAGCGTTTTGGCAAATTGCTCGCCGAATTGCTGGGCTGATTGGCTCTTCCCAAAACCGCTGCAAGCGCTTTACATTGGTGCTTGCAGCGGTTTGACGAGGGCTCGCGGAAAATCAGCGCTTCCCTAAACGCTGGTGATTTTTTAAACTGTTTAGTCCGCTCGCCCAACCGGGCAGCGCGCATCTTGCATTCGCTCCGAGGAATACCATGGCCCGCGTAACCGTTGAAGACTGCCTAGAACACGTGGATAACCGCTTTGAGCTGGTCATGCTCTCTACCAAGCGTGCCCGTCAACTGGCCACTGGCGGCAAAGAGCCCCTGGTCCAGTGGGAAAACGACAAGCCTACCGTTGTAGCCCTGCGTGAAATCGCTGAAGGCCTGATGAGCTACGAGTTCATCGCCAACGCCGAAATCGTTGAAGACGAACCGCTGTTTGCAGCGTTCGAGGACGAGTCCAACGAGGCCGTCTAAGCCTATGCCTGGTCGACGTAGCACGGCGCGGGGTCAACGCATGCGGCAGGAGTCAATCCTATGCCGAGCATAGACGCCCTCGCCGATCGCTTATCGGCCTACCTCGGCCCAGACCAGGTCAACCTGGTCCGCCGAGCGTATTTCTACGCCGAACAAGCCCACGACGGCCAACGCCGCCGCAGTGGCGAGGCGTACGTCACCCATCCTCTTGCGGTGGCCAATATTCTTGCCGACATGCACATGGACCATCAGAGCCTGATGGCCGCGATGCTGCATGACGTGATCGAAGACACCGGAATCGCCAAGGAAGCGCTCAGTGCGCAATTTGGCGAAACCGTGGCCGAATTGGTCGACGGGGTCAGCAAACTGACCCAGATGAACTTCGAGACCAAGGCCGAAGCCCAGGCGGAAAACTTCCAGAAGATGGCCATGGCCATGGCCCGCGATATTCGCGTGATCCTGGTCAAGCTGGCTGACCGGCTGCACAACATGCGCACGCTGGAAGTGCTGTCCGGCGAAAAGCGCCGGCGCATCGCCAAGGAAACCCTGGAAATCTACGCGCCCATCGCCAACCGGCTGGGCATGCACGCCATTCGCATCGAATTTGAAGACCTCGGTTTCAAGGCCATGCACCCGATGCGTTCGGCGCGCATCTATCAAGCGGTCAAGCGCGCCCGGGGCAACCGCAAGGAAATCGTCAACAAGATCGAAGAGTCCCTGAGCCATTGCCTGGCGATCGATGAGATCGAAGGTGAAGTCAGCGGCCGACAGAAGCATATCTACGGCATCTACAAGAAGATGCGCGGCAAGCGCCGGGCCTTCAACGAGATCATGGACGTGTACGCGTTCCGGATCATCGTCGACAAGGTCGACACCTGCTACCGCGTGCTGGGCGCTGTGCATAATTTGTACAAACCTCTTCCGGGCCGCTTCAAAGATTACATCGCCATTCCCAAGGCCAACGGCTATCAGTCGCTGCATACCACGCTATTTGGTATGCACGGGGTGCCGATCGAGATCCAGATCCGCACCCGCGAAATGGAAGAGATGGCCAACAACGGCATCGCCGCCCATTGGCTGTACAAGTCCAGCGGCGACGAGCAGCCCAAGGGCACCCACGCCCGCGCACGCCAGTGGGTCAAGGGCGTGCTGGAAATGCAGCAACGTGCCGGCAACTCCCTCGAATTTATCGAGAGCGTGAAGATCGACCTGTTCCCGGACGAGGTCTACGTGTTCACGCCCAAAGGCCGGATCATGGAGCTGCCCAAAGGCTCCACGGCGGTCGACTTTGCCTACGCGGTGCACACCGACGTGGGCAACAGCTGCATCGCCTGCCGGATCAATCGCCGTCTCGCGCCGCTGTCCGAGCCGCTGCAAAGCGGCTCCACGGTGGAGATCGTCAGTGCACCGGGCGCACGTCCGAACCCGGCTTGGCTTAACTTCGTAGTCACCGGCAAGGCGCGTACGCACATCCGTCACGCCCTGAAACTGCAGCGCCGTTCCGAGTCCATCAGCCTGGGCGAACGCCTGCTGAACAAAGTGCTCAACGGTTTCGACAGCGCCCTGGACAAGATCCCGCAGGAGCGCGTGCAAGCGATGCTCCACGAGTACCGCCAGGAAACCATCGAAGACCTGCTGGAAGATATCGGCCTGGGCAACCGCATGGCCTACGTGGTCGCCCGCCGCCTGCTGGGCGAAGGCGAACAGCTGCCAAGCCCCGAAGGCCCGCTGGCGATTCGCGGCACCGAAGGCCTGGTACTCAGCTACGCCAAGTGCTGCACGCCGATTCCAGGCGACCCGATTGTTGGCCACCTGTCCGCAGGCAAAGGCATGGTGGTGCACTTGGACAACTGCCGCAACATCACCGAAATCCGCCACAACCCGGAAAAATGCATCCAGCTCTCGTGGGCCAAGGATGTCACCGGCGAATTCAACGTCGAGCTGCGTGTGGAGCTGGAACACCAGCGCGGCCTGATCGCCCTGCTGGCCAGCAGCGTGAACGCGGCCGACGGCAATATCGAGAAAATCAGCATGGACGAACGCGATGGTCGAATCAGCGTCGTCCAACTGGTGGTCAGCGTGCACGACCGTGTGCACCTGGCCCGCGTGATCAAGAAACTGCGCGCCTTGACCGGTGTGATCCGCATCACCCGCATGCGTGCATAGCCGATCCATTACAAGGAGTCATTCATGACCAAGACTGTTATCACCAGCGACAAGGCCCCGGCCGCCATCGGCACCTACTCCCAGGCCATCAAGGCGGGCAACACCGTCTACATGTCCGGCCAGATCCCGCTGGACCCAAAGACCATGGAACTGGTGGAAGGCTTCGAAGCCCAGACCGTACAGGTCTTCGAGAACCTCAAGTCTGTGGCTGAAGCTGCCGGCGGTTCGTTCAAGGACATCGTCAAACTGAACATCTTCCTCACCGACCTGAGCCACTTCGCCAAGGTCAACGAGATCATGGGCAAGTACTTCGAACAGCCATACCCAGCCCGCGCCGCCATCGGCGTTGCTGCCCTGCCAAAGGGCGCACAGGTTGAGATGGACGCGATTCTGGTCATCGAGTAAAACACCCGGCGCAGCTTTCCCCAGGCTGCGCCGACTCTGTTTCAGAAGGATTTCGTAATGCGCAAAGCGCTTGTAGCCTCATCATTGCTCACCCTGCTGCTCGGCGGCTGCGCCAGCAACCCCGCCGACCTGGACGTGAGCGGCACCTGGATCAACCAGGTCGCCATCGATGCGGCTGCCAAAGGCGGCCCTTTGCGTGAAGCCCTGCAAAGCTTTGGCCCAAACCTCGAATGGGAGGTCAACCCCAAGGCATCGCAGGCGCGCTACTACAACGGTTTTGAAGTAGCGGAAGGCAAGTTGCTGGGTGAAAAATCCGGCGCCTGGAGCGTGGACTTCTACGGCAGCTCCGCCACCGAACTCAAGCGCAAGGGCAAACAACTGCTGCAAGTGGCCAACGACAACGAGCCCGAGCAGCTGTTTGCACGCCCTAAAGAGCCAGCGCCGGAAGGCGCGCCGCTGGGTGCCAACTTCGAGCGTGCACTGTATGCGGCCTACATGGGCGGCGACTGGAAGATCACCGACGGCTTCGGCAGCGGCGCCATTGTGCAGTTCCAGGCCAACGGCAAAGTTGCCGGCCTGCCCAATGTTGACCAGTACTCGCTGTGCCTGGCAGGTGATTGCGCGTCCATGAGCGGCGGCTATGACAGTATCTGGCTGCAACTGAATGGCCAGGGCAACCCGTGGATCTTTGTGCGCAAGGGCAAGCAGCTGGAGATTTTCCAAGCGGTCAACACAGCGCAGACGGATGAGGTGCCTCAGTTCACCCCTGGCCCTCGCCAATGGTTGCTTGAAAAGCAATAACCACCCAAACAGAGATCCAAATGTAGGAGCGGGCTTGCTGTAGTGAGCGGGCTTGCCTCGCGCTGGGCTGCGAAGCAGCCCCATTGGATCTACAGTGAACCCGTCGGGGGACAAGCCCCCTCACTACAGCAAGCCACCTCCGGCATTTTTTAACCGCGTTTCAGCCCTTTAGAATTGCAGCGTACCCTTCGCGGAAGGTCGGATAGGTCGGCACCCAACCCAGCGCTTTAGCCCGCGCATTACTGCATTGCTTGCTCCCAGCCCGCCGTACACTGGCATCCTCAGCCCACTCGGTCACGCCCAGATACTCACGCAACCAACCTACCACCTCGGCCAACGGCGCGGGCGCATCGTCGACGCCGATGTAAATCTTGTCCAACGAAGCGCCCTTTTCCACATGCCGCAGCAGAAACGCCAGCAACCCCGCAGCGTCATCCGCATGAATGCGATTGCCATATAACGGTGGGTCAATCGCCACGCGGTAGCCTTGGCGAACCTGGGTCAGCAGCCACTCGCGGCCAGGTCCATAAATGCCGGTGAGACGCACGATGCTGGCCGGGATGCCGCTATTGAGCGCCACTTGCTCAGCCTCCAGCATTACCTGCCCGGAATAGCCCTTCGCCTGGGTCTGCGACGTTTCGTCGACCCACTCTCCATTCTGTTGCCCATAGACACTGCTGCTGGACACAAATATCAGATGCTTGGGCTCCTGACCGTAATCGCCCAACCACTCCAGCACGTGTTTCAGCCCTTGTACGTAAGCCGCGCGATACCCGGCCTCGTCGTGATCAGTTGCCGCCGCGCAATACACCAGGTAATCCACCCCACCTATCGGCCAAGTGTCAGGGCAATCCTTGTTGAACAGGTCGCCAGCAATGCCGATGACCCCTTCGGGAAGGCGCGAAATATCACGCCGCAGGCCGTGGACCTCCCATTCCGAGGCGAGCAATTGGCTAGCCAGCCGACTACCCACATCGCCACATCCGGCAATCACAACAGAAGGCGCAGACATCACAAAACTCCGTACTTAAAGGTCTAGATTAGCCGTCGCAGATGACAGGCGGCCAGAAAAAGGGCAAATAAAGTAACTGTATTACTTCTGTTAACAAGAATTACTTGCAATAATAACCGCCCATTTGTCCTCGGCCTCCCAGGTCTGGAAGGACGATCACTCATTTTTTCCTCTCAGGTCCGGCCAGCATGACACGTAATACAAACCCCGCTTCGCCAACCACATTCCGCGCCTGGCGCGCGATTGCCGTAGTGCTGTTCAGCGTGCTGCTGGCGCCGACCGCCGCTTTCGCTGACGCCACCGCCCCGGCTACCCCGGCTGCTGCCGAGCACAGCACTGCAGCCCCGGCCGCTGCTCCAGCCGCTACCGACCCAGCCTTGGCTGCCGACCCGGCCTCCGCTGACGAGACCGGCGTAGTCCTGGAAGAAGACAACACCCTGGGCATGGCCCATGACCTGTCGCCATGGGGCATGTACCAGAACGCTGACGTGGTGGTAAAAGCCGTGATGATCGGCCTGGCCATCGCCTCGATCATCACCTGGACCATCTGGATCGCCAAAGGCTTTGAGCTGCTGGGCGCCAAGCGCCGCCTGCGCACTGAAATCGTCCACCTGAAAAAGGCCACCACCCTCAAGGAAGCGAGCGAAACCGCGACCAAGAAGGGCACCCTGGCCAATACCCTGGTGCACGATGCGCTGGAAGAAATGCGCCTGTCGGCTAACACCCGCGAAAAAGAAGGCATCAAGGAGCGTGTGGCTTTCCGCCTGGAGCGCCTGGTTGCGGCCTGCGGTCGTAACATGAGCAGCGGCACCGGCGTGCTGGCAACCATCGGTTCCACCGCGCCGTTCGTCGGCCTGTTCGGTACCGTGTGGGGCATCATGAACAGCTTCATCGGCATCGCCAAAACCCAGACCACCAACCTCGCCGTCGTTGCCCCAGGCATCGCCGAAGCCCTGCTGGCAACGGCCCTGGGCCTGGTTGCGGCCATTCCTGCAGTGGTGATCTACAACGTCTTCGCCCGTTCGATCGCCGGCTACAAAGCCCAGGTATCGGACGCGTCGGCAGAAGTCCTGCTGCTGGTCAGCCGCGACCTCGATCACCTGCCTACCGAGCGCAGCTCGCAACCGCACATGGTGAAAGTGGGGTAATCGGCCATGGGCCTGCATTTGAATCAAGGCGACGACGAACTCGTCGAGAACCACGAAATCAACGTCACGCCGTTTATCGACGTGATGCTGGTGCTGCTGATCATCTTCATGGTGGCCGCTCCGCTGGCAACCGTGGACATCAAGGTCGACCTGCCCGCCTCCACCGCCAAGCCGGCGCCGCGGCCAGAGAAACCGGTGTTCCTCAGCGTCAAGGCGGACCAACGTCTGTTCCTGGGCGAAGAAGAAGTCAAATCCGAGACCCTGGGCCAGGTGCTGGACGCCAAGACCCAAGGCAAGAAAGACACGACGATCTTCTTCCAGGCCGACAAGGGCGTGGACTACGGCGACCTGATGAGCGTGATGGATGCCCTGCGGGCAGCCGGCTACCTCAAGGTAGGCCTGGTCGGACTTGAGACGGCAGCCAAGAAATGATCACGACGCGCCACAAACTGACGCGTTATGGCACCAGCCTCGCCGTCGTGCTGGGCGTGCATGCCGTCGCGATTGCTATCGCGCTTCATTGGTCAGCGCCGCACACGGTGCAGTTGCCGCCGGCTGCCATGGTCATCGACCTGGCGCCGATGCCAGCGCCACCGCCGCCGGCACCGCCCAAGGTGATCACGCCGCCGCAACCGCCGACGCCGGTCGAAGAGCTGCCCCTGCCGAAGCTGGCAGAGGCGCCCAAACCGACGATCCAGGTGCCCAAGCCGGTCAAGCCCAAGCCGAAACCACAGCCGCCCAAGCCGGTAGAGAAGAAGATCGAGCCGCCCAAGGAGAAACCTTCCGAGGACCCGCCGAGCGACGCTCCGCCGACCAACGTGCCCGCTGAAAAATCGGCCCAGCCCGTACCCGGCCCCTCGCCGCAACAGGTCGCCGCCAAGGCCTCCTGGGAAGGCACCCTGCTGGCGCACTTGCAGAAGTACAAGAAGTACCCGCCAGGTGCCCAGGCCCGTGGCAAGGAAGGCCTGAACCGCCTGCGGTTCGTGGTAGATGCTGACGGCAACGTGCTGTCCTACGAGTTGGTGGGCCGCTCCGGCAACGCCGACCTGGACCGCGCCACCCTGGACATGATCCGTCGTGCCCAGCCGCTGCCCAAGCCGCCGGCCGACATGCTCAAGGGTGGCAGCATCGAGATCGTTGCACCGTTTGTGTACAACATCGAGAAGCGTCGCCGCTAAGGATTGCAGGAGCCAGCTTGTGTGGGAGCTGGCTTGCCTGCGATAGCATCACCTCGGTGCAACTGATAGACCGAGGTGCCTGCATCGCGGGCAAGCCCGCTCCCACATTGGTCTTCTTGCATCAGCAAAATCCCCCAGCATTCCCCGCTCAATCCCCAACAAAGTTCTGATAACGTGCGTCTATCGATTGCAGCCGGTATGCTTGGCTCGCAACCTCATGGACGCCCGCTATGACTCTTACAGAATTACGCTACATCGTTACCCTCGCCCAAGAGCAGCACTTCGGCCATGCGGCCGAGCGTTGCCACGTCAGCCAACCGACGCTGTCGGTGGGCGTGAAGAAGCTTGAAGACGAACTCGGTGTGCTGATTTTCGAGCGCAGCAAAAGCGCCGTGCGCCTCACCCCCGTGGGTGAAGGCATCGTTGCCCAGGCCCAGAAGGTCTTGGAACAAGCGCAAAGCATTCGCGAGCTGGCCCAGGCCGGCAAGAATCAGCTGACGGCTCCGCTGAAAGTCGGCGCCATCTACACCGTCGGCCCTTACCTGTTCCCGCACCTGATCCCACAACTGCATCGCGTCGCACCACAGATGCCGCTGTATATCGAAGAAAACTTCACCCACGTACTGCGCGACAAACTGCGCAACGGCGAGCTGGACGCGATCATCATCGCCCTGCCGTTCAACGAAGCGGACGTACTCACCCTGCCGCTCTACGACGAGCCGTTCTACGTGCTGATGCCCGCCACCCACCCGTGGACGCAAAAAGACACCATCGACGCCGGTTTGCTCAACGACAAGAGCCTGCTGCTGCTGGGTGAAGGCCATTGCTTCCGCGACCAGGTACTCGAAGCCTGCCCGACCCTGACCAAGGGCAACGACGGCGCCAAGCACACCACCGTGGAATCCAGCTCCCTGGAAACCATCCGCCACATGGTCGCGTCCGGTCTGGGCATTTCGATCCTGCCGCTGTCGGCAGTCGACAGCCATCACTACGCCCCTGGCGTGATCGAAGTGCGTCCGCTGACGCCGCCGGTGCCGTTCCGTACCGTGGCCATCGCCTGGCGCGCCAGTTTCCCACGGCCGAAAGCCATTGAGATCCTCGCCGACTCGATCCGCCTGTGTTCGGTGGCCAAGCCGCCCGCTGCGAGCTAAGTAGACGTATGACTGAGCTGTCACAGGTGTCGGTGACGGCACTCAAGGGTGTCGGTGAAGCCATGGCCGAGAAATTGGCCAAGGTCGGCCTGGAGAATCTTCAGGACGTGTTGTTCCACCTGCCCCTGCGCTATCAGGACCGCACCCGCGTGGTGCCCATCGGCCAGTTGCGCCCCGGGCAGGACGCGGTGGTCGAAGGCACCGTCAGCGGCGCCGATGTGGTAATGGGCAAGCGCCGCAGCCTGGTGGTGCGCCTGCAAGATGGCACCGGCGGCCTGAGCCTGCGCTTCTACCATTTCAGCAATGCGCAGAAGGAAGGCCTCAAGCGCGGCACCCGCGTACGTTGCTACGGCGAAGCACGCCCAGGCGCGTCGGGCCTGGAGATCTACCACCCGGAATACCGTGCCATCACCGGCGACGAACCGCCACCGGTAGACACCACCCTGACACCGATCTACCCGCTCACCGAAGGCCTGACCCAACAGCGCCTGCGCCAACTGTGCACACAAACCCTGACGATGCTCGGCCCGAAAAGCCTGCCCGACTGGCTGCCGCTGGAGTTGGCTCGCGACTACCAGCTCGCGCCGCTGGACGACGCAATCCGCTACCTGCATCACCCACCGGCCGATGCCGACGTGGACGAATTGGCCCTGGGTCATCACTGGGCCCAGCACCGCCTGGCCTTCGAAGAGCTGCTGACCCACCAACTGTCCCAGCAACGCCTGCGCGAAAGCATGCGCTCGCTGCGCGCGCCCGCGATGCCCAAGGCCACGCGGTTACCGGCGCAGTACCTGGCCAACCTCGGCTTTGCGCCTACTGGCGCCCAACAGCGCGTGGGCAATGAAATTGCCTACGATCTCAGCCAGCAAGAACCGATGCTGCGCCTGATCCAAGGTGACGTAGGCGCCGGCAAGACCGTGGTTGCCGCCCTCGCCGCCTTGCAGGCGCTGGAGGCGGGCTACCAAGTAGCCCTGATGGCCCCCACCGAAATCCTCGCCGAACAGCACTTCATCACGTTCAAGCGCTGGCTCGAACCGCTGGGCCTGGAAGTGGCGTGGCTGGCCGGCAAGCTCAAGGGCAAGAACCGCGTTGCCGCGCTGGAACAGATCGCCGGCGGCGCCCCGATGGTGGTGGGCACCCATGCATTGTTCCAGGACGAAGTCAGGTTCAAGAACCTGGCCCTGGTGATCATCGACGAACAACACCGTTTCGGCGTGCAACAACGCCTGGCCCTGCGCCAGAAAGGCGTGGGTGGGCGCATGAACCCGCACCAGCTGATCATGACCGCCACGCCGATCCCACGCACTCTGGCCATGAGCGCCTACGCCGACCTCGACACCTCGATCCTCGACGAACTGCCCCCTGGCCGTACCCCGGTCAATACGGTGCTGGTGACCGACACCCGGCGTGTCGAAGTGATCGAGCGGGTGCGCGGCGCCTGTGCTGAAGGACGCCAGGCCTACTGGGTATGCACGCTGATCGAAGAGTCTGAAGAACTGACCTGCCAGGCCGCCGAGACGACCTATGAGGACCTCACCAGCGCCCTGGGCGAGCTCAAGGTCGGCCTGATCCACGGGCGCATGAAGCCTGCGGAAAAAGCCGCGGTGATGGCCGAGTTCAAGGCTGGCAACCTGCAGTTGCTGGTGGCCACCACCGTGATCGAAGTCGGCGTGGACGTGCCCAACGCCAGCCTGATGATCATCGAAAACCCCGAGCGCCTGGGCCTGGCCCAACTGCACCAGTTGCGCGGCCGCGTCGGCCGGGGCAGTGCCGCCAGCCATTGCGTGCTGCTGTATCATCCGCCGTTGTCGCAGATTGGCCGTCAACGCCTGGGCATCATGCGCGAGACCAACGACGGTTTTGTCATTGCCGAAAAGGACCTGGAACTGCGCGGCCCCGGAGAAATGCTCGGTACCCGCCAGACCGGCTTGCTGCAATTCAAGGTCGCCGACCTCATGCGTGACGCCGACCTTCTGCCCGCTGTACGCGATGCCGCCCAAGCGCTGCTGGAGCGCTGGCCGGAGCATGTCAGCCCCTTGCTGGATCGCTGGCTAAGGCACGGGCAGCAATACGGCCAAGTGTGACGCCTGACTCACTTAGTCGACCAACATATGTATCAAGCTGGTTATACTTCGGTGATTGTAGGAAATTGGATCAGGCCATGTCAGAAGTTGCCCTCGCTACAGCCCCACTGACCGCCCCGCCGGTTATTCGGGCTCTGCTCGCAAAACTCGCCATCAGCTACACGGAAGTCGCCGAACAACCTGGCCTGAATCCCGCACGAAAGGTGCAGGCTGTGTTGCTGGAAGATGCGGTGGGCGCACTGATGGTGTTGTTCCCGCAGAACCAACTGCTCGACCTTAACCGCCTCGCCGAACTCACTGGGCGCCGCCTCACAGCTGTATCGCCGGACCGCGTCGAGCGCATGCTCGGCAAGCACGACCTGAGCCTGCTGCCAGGCTTGCCAGCCCTTACCAGTTCGCCCTGCCTGTACGAAGGCAGCCTGCTCAACGAGCCGAGCCTGTTGGTGCACTCTGGCGAAGCCGGGTTGCTGCTGGAAATTTCCAGCGCCGATTTCAAGACCATGCTCACCAAGGCCAGCGCCGGCCACTTTGGCGAGCCACTGAGCAACATCCGCCCCAACCTCGACCGTCCCAACGATGACCGCGAGGAAATCACCCAAGCGATGCAGGCATTCACCGCCCGCCGCATCCAGCAGCGCCTGGAAGCGACCATCGAGATCCCACCGCTGGCCGATACCGCGCAGAAGATCATCAAGCTGCGGGTCGACCCCAACGCCACCATCGACGACATTACCGGTGTAGTGGAAACCGACCCGGCCCTCGCTGCCCAGGTAGTGAGCTGGGCTGCATCGCCGTACTACGCCTCGCCGGGCAAGATTCGTTCAGTGGAAGACGCCATCGTGCGCGTACTGGGCTTCGACCTGGTGATCAACCTTGCCCTCGGCCTGGCCTTGGGCAAAACCTTGAGCCTGCCCAAGGACCACCCGCACCAGGCCACGCCATACTGGCACCAGTCGATCTACACCGCCGCAGTAATCGAAGGCCTCACCCGTGCGATGCCGCGCGCCCAGCGCCCAGAAGCCGGCCTCACTTACCTGGCCGGCCTGCTGCACAACTTCGGCTACTTGCTACTGGCCCACGTATTCCCGCCGCATTTCTCGCTGATCTGCCGCCACCTGGAGGTCAACCCGCACCTGTGCCACAGCTACGTGGAACAACACCTGCTGGGCATCAGCCGCGAGCAGATCGGTGCGTGGCTGATGCGCTACTGGGACATGCCGGATGAGTTATCCACAGCCCTGCGCTTCCAGCATGACCCGACCTACGACGGCCAATACGCTGAGTACCCGAACCTGGTGTGCCTGGCCGTGCGCCTGCTGCGCAGCCGTGGCATTGGCTCCGGGCCGGACGAAGCCATCCCGGACGCCCTGCTTGAGCGCCTGGGGCTGAGCCGTGAAAAGGCTGAGGAAGTGGTGGGTAAGGTGCTGGATGCCGAGGTGTTGTTGCGCGAGCTGGCCTCGCAGTTCAGCCAGAACTGATTGTATAGCCTGTTAGACCGCTAACGCAGGCAAGCCAGCTCCCACAGTTGACCGCATTCCAACGCTGGAACTCGGTCGAAGTGGGAGCTGGCTCGCCTGAGATGAATCCACCCCTGTCTGCCTGAAAGCCTACTTCTTTTTCTTCGGCTTCAAATACTTGGTCAGCCCCTGGAACCAGATCACCAGCGCCGGGTTGCCCTTGATCTGGATCGACTTGTCCTGAATCCCCGTCATGAACGCCAGTTGCTTGTTTTTCGCCTGCATCGTGGCGAAGCCGTAGGCGGCGTCCTTGAACGCGATCGCAAAGGCAGGCGACGGGTGAACACCCGAACGGCTGGTGATGCGTTGGTCTTTGACGATGAAGTGACGAGCGACCTTGCCGTCGAGGGTCTGCAACTGGAACGCCAGGTCTTTGTCACCCAGCTGTTGCTGGAAGGCAGGATTGGTGCGGCTGGCTTTGCCCATCATCAGGCCCAGCACCCAGAGGAGAAGACGAAATTTCATGCACACGGCCTCGGTGTAATTATTGAGTGGCCGCAGCAGTGTAACGATTTGCTAAAAGAACGCCACCGATCTTGCGCATTGGCGGAAGATCGACTGGCGTTTGACGCTTATAGCGGCATGTTACTTAAACCGTGCGCCCCCCAATAGCCGCCCAATGCCCTAGGCCGAGTCGTTCTCAGCTCCACAAAAAATGGGCACCCAACCCAGTTGGCGTGCCCATCTTTTCTACCGCCCCGCCCCCTTTCGAGACGGTACTACCGGTTACTCGTTAACAGTATCTTTCAACGATTTGCCCGGTTTGAATGCAACGGTGTTGCTTGCCTTGATTTTCACCGGCTCGCCGGTTTGCGGGTTTTTGCCGGTGCGGGCGCCACGGTGGCGCTGCAGGAAGGTGCCGAAGCCAACCAGGGTGACGCTGTCCTTGCGGTGCAGGGCGCCGGTGATTTCTTCGAGAACGGCGTTAAGGACGCGGTTTGCCTGTTCTTTGGTGAGATCCGCTTTTTCAGCGATGGCGGCTGCGAGTTCTGGTTTACGCATGAGTGAAGCCTCTTTGACGGTTTTTTGTTGTTATGTCCGTGCTGCTCTCTTACGGAGCAGCGCCCAAGGCGCCGCAGGCTCTACTCTGCGGCAGACGGGAGTGAGGATGGCATGCCCTCAGGCGCTGCGCCAGTCTCGCGGCGACCTTTCTGGAGGCAAAAACGTGCTTATTCCGACAGAACGACCGGTATTTACGCCAGCAGCGGCGGAAGTTCTTTGTTGAGGGCCAGTTTTTCCATCACTGCAGTGCCGGTCAGCGCGTAGCCCAGCAGGCGACCGCTGGCGTCGCGGCACAGGGCCTTGATGTCGGCGCCTTGACCGTCGACGCTCCACACGCCTTCGGTACCGCGTGGGGGTGGCGAGACGACCAGTGGGCAAATCGGGGTTTTCACGGTGACCGGCATCGGGCCGTAGCTGACAGCCGTGGCGTTGCCGGCCAAGGTCTGGGCCAGAGCGCGGGCGCAGCTCATCAGCGGCATCACGTACAACAGGTTCAGGCCGTCGACCTCGGCGCAGTCGCCCAGGGCGTAGATATTGGCGTGGGACGTCTTGAGGTGGCGGTCCACGGTGACGCCACGGTTGGTCTGCAGGCCAGCGGCGGCGGCCAGGTCAACACGTGGGCGCAGACCGATGGCCGAGACCACCAGGTCGCAGTGGATCACTTCACCGTCCGACAAATGCGCTTCCAAGCCATCGGCGGTGCGTTGCAGGCGATTGAGCACTGGGCCCAAGTGGAAGCGCGCGCCGAGGCCTTCCAGCCCAGCCTGGACCGCAGCAGCAGCCGCCGGATGCAGCAGGGTCGGCATGACTTGCTCGCACGGCGCCACCAGGTCGATTTCATAGCCGCCAAGGATCAGGTCGTTGGCAAATTCGCAGCCGATCAGGCCCGCGCCGAGCAACAGCACGCGTCGCTTACCCGCTGCGGCGGCGCGAAAGCGCGCGTAGTCTTCGAGGTCGTTAATCGGGAAAATCAGCTCAGCCGCATCACCTTCCACCGGTACGCGCACGGTCTCCGCGCCCCACGCCAGGATCAGGTCGCGGTATGCCACGGCCTCCTCGCCAATCCACAGGCGCTTGTGGCCAGGGTCGATGCCGCTGACGCGGGTGTGGGTACGCACCTCAGCCTTGAGTTGCTCGGCCATGGCACCGGGTTCAGCCATGCTCAGGCCATCGGCTTCCTTGTTTTTGCCAAAGCCGGTGGAGAGCATGGGCTTGGAGTAGGAGCGCCCGTCATCCGCGGTGATCAGCAGCAATGGGGTCTCGCTGTCGAGCTTGCGAAACTCCCGGGCTACGTTGTAACCGGCCAGTCCTGTGCCGATGATCACGACAGGTGCGTTCATTCCTTTCTCCTTGTAGTACGTTTCTTAAAAATTCAGATCAGCCGATTTCGATCATTTCGAAATCCATCTTGCCCACGCCGCAGTCCGGGCACAGCCAGTCTTCGGGAACGTCTTGCCACAGGGTGCCTGGAGCGATTCCGTCATCCGGCCAGCCGTCTTTTTCGTCATAGATCAGGCCGCAGACTACACATTGCCACTTCTTCATTACTTGCTTCCTCAGGGAGTCCAGGCATCTTGGCCGACAGTCGATAGATCCAGCGTTGCCGTACGGCTCAGGGCGTTTTGTACTGATCGGGGCGTGCAGATGCAAGCACGATCGACGCAAACGGCGGGGTCGCCCCGGCAAAAGCCCGGGGCGACATGGTAAGCTCGCCGCCTCTTTTGCTGCCAATATTGACTCACTGTGCCGCACTCAACCGCCCTTCCCGCTGCTTGCCAATGGCTGACCCAGAGCCTTCTGGCCCCCGCGCCCGCGCCTCTGACCCTCAATTGGCTGTTCAATGAAGACTCGTTGACGCGGCGGCTGACCTGGCTGTCCAACGACGGTTTCAGCGTGACGCCGCTGTTTGAAGGTTGGCAGCCGCTGCGAGACGACGAATGCGCCGCCCTGAACCTGGCACCAGCCACTGTCGGCTGGGTACGCGAGGTGTATTTGCGCGGGCATGGCCAGCCGTGGGTGTTCGCCCGCAGCGTGGCGTCCCGCAGTGCGTTGCAGGGTGATGGCTTGCACATGGATGAACTGGGCAGCCGCTCCTTGGGGGAGTTGCTGTTCTGTGACCAGGCGTTCACCCGCCAGGCAATCGAAGTGTGCCATTACCCGCGACAGTGGTTGCCCACGGCGGACCAGGCCGACGGGCTGTGGGGCCGTCGCTCGCGCTTTGATCGCGGAGCGCTGAGCGTGCTGGTCGCCGAGATCTTCCTGCCGAGCTTTTGGCACGCGCTGCACGACCACCCGGAGAACTGCTGATGTATCAACGTCTGCTCAAGTCCTTGAACCGTCTGAACCCCAGGGCCTGGGATTTCATTCAGTTGACGCGCATGGACAAACCCATCGGCATCTACCTGCTGCTGTGGCCGACGCTGTGGGCGTTGTGGATTGCTGGCAAGGGCTCGCCCTCACTCATCAACATCCTGATTTTCGTGCTCGGCGTGGTGCTGACCCGTGCCGGCGGCTGCGTGATCAATGACTGGGCCGACCGCAAGGTCGACGGCCACGTGAAGCGCACGGAGCAACGCCCATTGGTGAGCGGCAAGATCAGCTCGAAAGAGGCGCTGGTGTTTTTTGCGGTGCTGATGGGCATCAGTTTCCTGCTGGTGCTGCTGACCAACGCGACCACCATCCTGCTATCCCTGGGCGGTTTGGCGCTGGCGGCGAGCTACCCGTTCATGAAGCGCTACACCTATTACCCGCAGGTGGTGCTGGGCGCGGCGTTTTCCTGGGGCATGCCGATGGCGTTCACCGCCGAGACCGGCAGCCTGCCCGCCGCTGCGTGGCTGCTGTATATCGCCAACCTGTTGTGGACGGTGGGGTATGACACCTATTACGCCATGACCGACCGTGACGACGACTTGAAGATCGGCGTGAAGTCCACCGCCATTCTGTTTGGCGATGCGGACCGCGTGATCATCCTGACCCTGCAAGGGCTATCGCTGGTGTGCCTGTTGCTGGCAGGGTCGCGGTTTGAACTCGGTGGCTGGTTCCACTTGGGGCTGTTGGCGGCAGCGGGGTGTTTTGCCTGGGAGTTCTGGTATACGCGGGACAAGGATCGGATGAAGTGCTTCAAGGCGTTCCTGCATAACCATTGGGCAGGGTTGGCGATTTTTGTGGGGATTGTGTTGGATTACGCGTTGCGCTGAGTTTTTGTGGTGGCTGGGCTGCCGCCATCGGGGGCAAGCCCCCTCCCACATTTTGATTTGTGAATACATTCGAATGTGGGAGCGGGCTTGCCCGCGATGCTTTTAGCGGCGAATCAGGTTCAAGGCTTGATCACATGCCACGCCCCACCCTTGCCATCACCCGTCTTGTCCCCGGCCTTCTTGTCATCCTTGTAGGTGTACACCGGCTTGCCTTTGTAGGCCCATTGGCTGGTCTGGTCATCGCGGGTAATGACGGTCCAGTCGCCCGCAGGTTTGTCGGTAGACTCAGCCTTCAGCGGCGGCCAGTTCGTCGCGCATTGGTCCTTGCACACAGACTTGCCGTCGGCGTCCTTGTCGAAGGTGTAGAGGGTCAGGCCCTTGTGATCCACCAAGATCCCGTCTTGCGTCATGGCGGGCTCGGCCGCGAACGCCAGGGCCGGCAGCGTCAACGCTGCCGTGACCAGCAGGGCTTTCCAGGAAACAGTGAAGTGAGTCATCGGAACCTTCCTTTTTTGGTTGTAAGGATTCGGACCCAAAGCGTAGTCCACAGAGGCGTGAATTGCCTAAGCGACTAAATTACTGTCACACGACTGCAATAATTCCGTTATCTAATGCGGCGCAAGACAGTTAAATGACAAGAGGATTTAGGCATGGTTGGCAGGAGCATTCTGATCGTTGACGACGAAGCGCCCATTCGCGAGATGATCGCCGTCGCGTTGGAAATGGCCGGCTATGACTGCCTGGAGGCGGAAAACTCCCAGCAGGCCCATGCCATTATCGTCGACCGTAAACCGGACCTGATCCTGCTGGACTGGATGCTGCCCGGCACCTCCGGTATCGAATTGGCCCGCCGTCTCAAGCGTGACGAACTGACCGGGGATATCCCGATCATCATGCTTACCGCCAAGGGCGAAGAAGACAACAAGATCCAGGGCCTGGAAGTCGGCGCCGATGACTACATCACCAAGCCGTTTTCCCCACGCGAATTGGTGGCCCGCCTGAAAGCCGTCTTGCGCCGCGCGGGTCCTACCGATGGCGAAGCGCCGATTGAAGTCGGCGGCCTGCTGCTCGACCCCATCAGCCACCGCGTGACCATCGACGGCAAGCCAGCCGAAATGGGCCCTACCGAATACCGCCTGCTGCAATTTTTCATGACCCACCAGGAACGCGCCTACACCCGTGGGCAGTTGCTGGACCAGGTCTGGGGCGGCAACGTGTACGTAGAAGAACGCACCGTGGACGTGCATATCCGTCGCCTGCGCAAAGCCTTGGGCGATGCCTACGAGAATCTGGTACAAACCGTGCGCGGCACTGGCTACAGATTCTCCACCAAGGGCTGAGCCAGCCGCCTCCTGATTTAAGAGCCTGACTTAACAGCTGAAAGGACGCGTGTTCAAGTGAACCAAAACTGGCATGGCACCCTGATCCGCCACATGCTTTTGCTGATCACCGGCTGCCTGCTGGTAGGCCTGATCAGCGGCTACTACGGCTGGAGCCTGGCCATCGGCATCGGCCTGTACCTGGGCTGGACCCTCAAGCAGCTACTACGCCTGCACGAATGGCTGCGCCAGCACAAACCCGATGAAGCGCCACCTGACGGCTACGGCCTGTGGGGCGAGGTGTTCGACAGCATCTACCACTTGCAGCGCCGCGACCAACGGGTGCGCGGGCGCCTGCAAGCGGTGATCGACCGGGTGCAAGAGTCCACCGCCGCGCTGAAAGACGCGGTGATCATGCTCGACAGCGATGGCAACCTGGAATGGTGGAACCGCGCCGCCGAGACCCTGCTGGGCCTCAAGACGCCCCAGGACAGCGGCCAGCCGGTGACCAACCTGGTGCGTCACCCACGCTTCAAGGAGTACTTCGAACAGGAGAACTACGAAGAAGCGCTGGAAATTCCCTCGCCCACCAACGACCGCGTACGCATCCAGCTATACCTGACGCGCTACGGCAACAATGAACACCTGATGCTGGTACGCGATGTCACCCGCATCCATCAGTTGGAACAGATGCGCAAAGACTTCGTCGCCAACGTCTCCCATGAGTTGCGCACGCCATTGACGGTGATCTGCGGCTACCTGGAAACCCTGCTGGACAACGTCGAAGAGATCAACCCACGCTGGAGCCGTGCCCTGCAGCAGATGCAGCAACAGGGCTCACGCATGCAAACCCTGCTCAATGACCTGTTGTTGCTGGCCAAGCTGGAAGCCACGGACTACCCGTCGGACAACCATCCGGTGACCGTGCAAAGCCTGTTGCAGACCATCAAGAACGACGCCCAGGCCCTCTCCGGCCAGCGCGGCCAGCAGATCACCCTGGAAGCCGACCCACAGGTGTTGCTCAAGGGCAGCGAGGGCGAGTTACGCAGCGCGTTCTCCAACCTGGTGTTCAACGCAGTGAAGTACACCCAGGACAAGGGCAATATCCGCATCCGCTGGTGGGCCGACGAACACGGCGCGCACTTGAGCGTGCAGGACTCCGGCATCGGCATCGACGCCAAGCACCTGCCGCGCCTGACCGAGCGTTTCTACCGCGTCGACTCCAGCCGCAACTCCAACACCGGCGGCACCGGGCTGGGCCTGGCCATCGTCAAGCATGTACTGCTGCGCCACCGCGCGCGCTTGGAAATCAGCAGTGTGCTGGGCCATGGCAGTACGTTCACCTGCCATTTTCCGCCAGCTCAGGTGACGCGCACACGGCTGGTCGGGAATGATGAATAACCTGAAGTGACGACGACCCAATGTGGGGGCTGCTGATACTTTGCTGTCTCCGCCCAGCAGTGGGCACTAGGCAAGCGCCCCATCAGCCGCTACATTGGCCGACTTGCGCCTGCCTTTCAGGCCCTCCTGTCACCCCTTATTGAACACACGGAACCTGCAAAACCCCATCATGGACCCTTCCCCTGGTATTACCCTCGCTACACTCTTCGCCGATTTCGGCATGATTCTTTTTGCACTGATCCTGGTACTGCTCAACGGTTTCTTCGTTGCGGCGGAATTTGCCATGGTCAAACTGCGCTCCACCCGGGTCGAGGCCATTGCCCACACCAACGGCTGGCGCGGGCAGATCCTGCGCACCGTACACAGCCAGCTCGACGCCTACCTGTCGGCCTGCCAGCTGGGTATCACCCTCGCCTCCCTGGGTCTGGGTTGGGTCGGTGAGCCGGCCTTTGCGCACATCCTTGAGCCGTTGCTGGGTGCCGTGGGCGTCGAATCGCCCGAGGTGATCAAGGGCGTGTCGTTCTTCGCGGCGTTCTTCGTGATTTCCTACCTGCACATCGTGGTTGGTGAACTGGCGCCCAAGTCTTGGGCTATTCGCAAGCCCGAACTGCTGTCGCTGTGGACCGCTGTGCCGCTGTACCTGTTCTACTGGGCCATGTACCCGGCCATCTACCTGCTCAACGCCAGTGCCAACGCCATCCTGCGCATTGCCGGCCAAGGCGAGCCTGGCCCGCACCACGAGCACCATTACAGCCGCGAAGAGCTCAAGCTGATCCTGCACTCCAGCCGTGGCCAGGACCCGAGCGACCAAGGCATGCGTGTACTGGCTTCGGCCGTGGAAATGGGCGAGCTGGAAGTGGTGGACTGGGCCAACTCCCGGGAAGACCTGGTGACCCTGGACTTCAACGCCCCGCTCAAGGAAATCCTCGCGCTGTTCCGCCGTCACAAATTCAGCCGCTACCCGGTGTATGACGCGGTGCGTAACGAGTTCGTGGGCCTGCTGCACATCAAGGACCTGCTGTTGGAACTGGCGGCCCTGGATCACATCCCCGAATCGTTCAACCTCGCCGAGCTGACCCGCCCGCTGGAGCGCGTGTCGCGGCATATGCCGTTGTCGCAGTTGCTGGAGCAATTCCGCAAAGGCGGCGCGCACTTTGCCCTGGTGGAAGAAGCCGACGGCAAGGTCATCGGCTACCTGACCATGGAAGACGTGCTGGAAGTGCTGGTGGGCGATATCCAGGACGAACACCGCAAGGCCGAGCGCGGCATCCTGGCCTATCAGCCGGGCAAGCTGCTGGTGCGTGGCGACACGCCGCTGTTCAAGGTGGAGCGCCTGCTGGGCATCGACCTGGACCACATCGAAGCCGAGACCCTGGCCGGGCTGATCTACGAAACCCTGAAACGGGTGCCGGAAGAGGAGGAAGTGCTGGAAGTGGAAGGCTTGCGCATCATCATCAAGAAGATGAAAGGGCCGAAGATCGTATTGGCCAAAGTCCTGCTGCTGAACTGACCTTTAATTGCCCAACGCAAAGTTGGGCAGTGCCCCCACCGGTTGGTTGAACTCATACGGGATCGACACCAGCCCCGCCTCGGTGGCGCGCTGTACCACAAAATGCAAATGAGGCCCGCTGCTGTTGCCGGTATTACCCGACAACCCCAGCGGGCTGCCTACCGCCACACGCTGCCCCACCCTGACACCGACCGAACCTTGCTTGAGGTGCAGGTACACGCCCTCGGTGCCGTCATCATGCTTCACCCGCACGAAATTCCCTGACGCATCACTGCCGCGCCCACTCTGTTCATTTTCGGTTTTCACCACCACGCCGCTGCGTGCCGCAATGATCGGCGTGCCTTCGGGCATGGCGATGTCCATGGCGTAGCGGCTCTTGGCATCGGTGTGGCTGAAGCTGCCGTTGGGGCCTTGGGTCAGGAGGAAAGGGCCGCCGCGCCAGGGAAAGGCGTAGCGGTAGGCTTGCTGTGGATAAGCGGGTTTTGGCCGGTCGAAAACAGGCCGCTGGACCTTGCGTTCCTGGATCACGAACGCCTGGGCGCCGGGCGTTTGCCGGTCACTGAAAAACACCACGCCATTGGCATCGGTGGATTTGTAGAGGGTCATGGCCTGGGTCGTGGTAGCGACGATCACCAGTGCGCAACACAGCGAAAAGCGCATGAGCATGGCGTAAACCTGCCGGGATGACTGAACGGCAGGTTAGCGAGGTTTGATGACAACTTTAGGCCGGCAGCCCGTTGAAACAAATATCCACGTCCATTTGGGCAGCCGCTGACAGATTGACCAGGGCATCCAGAGAGAGCTTGTCGATCTTGCCAGTGAGGACGTCGTTTAGTCGGGGCTGACTGATGCCCAGCCTGCACGCTGCATCTTTTTGAGAAAGCTCCCAGCTACGAATGGTCTGGCACAATTCCCGGAGCAGTTTTGAACGCAGCCGCATATTGGCGGCTTGCTCGGGTGACTCTTCCAGAGCATCCCAAACGTTGCTGAAGCGTTCGCCTTCAATTTTTTGATTTTTCATGGAATTACTCTAACTCCTGCAATCTGGCGCGAGCCAATTCGATATCCCGCCCTGCGGTTTTCTGTGTGGTTTTGCGCAGCGCGTGCAGCACATAAACTGCTTCAGGCCGGTTGACCACATAGAACACACGAAACGCTCCCGACTCCTCTGTAATCCGAATCTCACTGACGCCCCGCCCAATGGTTTTCATCGGCTTGCAATCAAAGGGCTGCTCACCCTGCTGCAAGAGATCCAACTGAAAACCTGCTGCCCTTTTGGCATCAAGCGGGAACGCTTTCAGATCCTTGAGCGAGCTTCCTAGAAACACCACATCCTTGTGCCTTGGCATCGGCTTCTCCTTTCCTGGAAAGAAAAAGCGTAATCGACGATTCAACCACAGGCATCGGGGCTTTGTTTCAAGGCATAGCAAAGGCTCGATAACGCAGAGGCGTTATCGGAAGACTATATCGAAACAGATATAAATCAAGCTAAGCACCGGGAATCAGACCGCCGGTTGATTCCCGATATTCAGGGCTTACGCACCCGGCACAAAATGCTTCTGTGCGGTACCGCGTGCGATCAGGCGGGAGATGTAGTCGAGCTTCTGCGCATCCTGGTCGATAAACCGAAAGGTCAGTTGCAGCCAGTCGCTGTCGGGCTTGGGCTCGTAGGCCACAACGGCGTGCAGGTAGCCGTTGAGACGTGCGACTTCGGCGTTGTCGCCTTGCTCAAGGTCGAGTACGGCGCTTTCCAGTACCTGAGGCAGGACTTCACCGCGACGCACCACCAGCAGCGCTTCCTTGATGCTCAAGCCTTTGATCACGCATTGCTGGTTACCGCTGGACAGGCGCAACTGGCCCTGGCCACGACCACTCGCTGGCGATACCGCAGGTGCCTGTACGGGCGGGCTGTTGAGCAGGCCTTTGTTGGGTGCCGGAGCAGCGGCCGCCACAGGGGCGGACTTGACGGCTTCGGGCTTGCCGCCGGTCAAGGCGCTCAGCGAATCGTTGCCGAACGCGGAGTTCATCTTGGTCGGTGCGCTGGCGACCAAAGCGTCCAGGCGACCGATCTTGTGCAGGGCCTGCTTGACCTTGTTCAGCAACTGCTCGTTGGTGAACGGCTTGCTGACGTAGCCAGAAACCCCGGCCTGGATGGCCTGCACCACGTTTTCCTTGTCGCCACGGCTGGTCACCATCACGAACGGCATGGCTTTGAGGTGAGGCTGCTCGCGGCACCAGGTCAACAGCTCAAGGCCGGACATCTCTGGCATTTCCCAGTCGCACAGCACCAGGTCGAAGCTCTCGCGCATCAGGATGGCCTGGGCCTTTTTGCCGTTCACCGCGTCTTCAAGCTTGATCCCGGGGAAGTAGTTGCGCAGGCACTTCTTCACCAGATCGCGGATAAACGAGGCGTCATCCACCACCAATACACTGACTTTGCTCATCGACCCTTCATCCTATAAAAACCTCGGCACGCACTACGCCTGACTGATGGCATTTTGCCAAAAACTCTGCAGTCACGTTCGGACTTTATTTAGCCCAAGACGCAAAATCAGCTGCCACAAACGAAAACGCCCGACCAAAGGCCGGGCGTTATTTTCTCGGGCAATCTTACTTATCGTCAGATTCGCCCGGAACATTAGGGATTAGATCGGCCGAGCCTTCAACTTCGGCCTTCATGCGCTTGAGGCCCATGTGCCGTACGTCAGTGCCACGGACCAGGTAAATCACCAGTTCCGAGATATTGCGTGCGTGGTCGCCGATCCGCTCCAGGGAACGCAGCACCCAGATAATGCTCAAGACCCTCGAGATAGAGCGCGGGTCTTCCATCATGTAGGTGGCCAACTCACGCAGGGCGGTCTTGTATTCGCGGTCGATGATCTTGTCGTACTGCGCCACCGACAACGCCAGTTCGGCGTCGAAGCGGGCGAATGCGTCGAGCGCGTCGCGCACCATGTTGCGCACCTGGTCGCCGATATGGCGCACTTCCACGTAACCGCGCGGCGCCTCGCCTTCTTCGCACAGCTGGATGGCGCGACGTGCGATCTTGGTGGCTTCGTCACCGATGCGTTCCAGGTCGATCACCGACTTGGAGATGCTGATGATCAAACGCAGGTCGGACGCCGCCGGCTGGCGACGGGCGAGAATGCGCAGGCATTCTTCGTCGATGTTGCGTTCCATCTGGTTGATCTGGTCATCGATCTCACGCACTTGCTGGGCCAGGCCCGAGTCAGCCTCGATCAGCGCAGTGACGGCGTCGTTGACTTGCTTCTCCACCAGCCCGCCCATCGCCAGGAGGTGGCTGCGCACTTCCTCAAGCTCGGCGTTGAACTGCGCGGAGATGTGATGGGTAAGGCCTTCTTTGCTAATCATGTTGGCGTCCTTGGAGCGTCCGGTAAGGTGCGGAGAACCGCAGCGTCAGTGCAATGAGAACCACAGCTTCCTAGCCGTAGCGACCGGTGATGTAGTCTTCGGTCTGCTTCTTCGCCGGATTGGTGAACAGGGTATCGGTATCGCCAAACTCCACCAGCTTGCCCATGTACATGAACGCGGTGTAGTCGGAAACCCGCGCCGCCTGTTGCATGTTGTGGGTCACGATAACGATGGTGAACTTGGACTTGAGCTCGTAGATCAGCTCTTCGACTTTCAGCGTCGAGATCGGGTCGAGTGCCGAGCAAGGTTCGTCGAGCAGCAGGACTTCGGGCTCCACGGCGATGGTACGTGCAATCACCAGACGCTGCTGCTGGCCGCCGGACAGGCCGAGTGCCGAATCATGCAGGCGGTCTTTTACTTCGTCCCACAGCGCCGCGCCCTTGAGCGCCCATTCCACGGCTTCGTCGAGGATGCGCTTTTTGTTGATGCCCTGGATGCGCAGGCCGTAGACCACGTTCTCGTAGATGGTCTTGGGGAATGGGTTCGGCTTCTGGAACACCATGCCCACGCGGCGACGCAACTCGGCTACGTCCTCGCCTTTGCGATAGATGTTGGTGCCGTAGAGGTTGATGGCACCTTCAACACGGCAACCGTCTACCAGGTCGTTCATACGGTTGAAGGTGCGCAGCAGCGTGGACTTGCCGCAACCCGACGGGCCGATGAAGGCCGTCACGCGCTGCTTGGGGATGTTCATGCTGACGTCGAACAACGCCTGCTTTTCACCGTAGTACAGGCTCAGGCCCGGCACTTCAATGGCCACGGTTTCCTGGGCCAGGCTCAGGCTCTGCTTGTCGCGACCCAGGGCAGACATGTTGATGCCGTGGGTGTGGGTGTCGTGTTGCATGGGATGCTCCCTGTGCTACCAATTCGTTGTGTTGAACCGCCGGGGCGATCTACTCAAATTTTGTGTTTGACGCTGGCCCCTGTGGGAGCTGGCTTGCCTGCGATGCGGGCGGCGCGGTGTTCCATTCAACCCGCGGTGATGCCATCGCAGGCAAGTCAGCTCCCACAGGGGACCGCGTTAGCTGTCCAACGCTTTGTATTTTTCACGCAGGTGGTTACGAATCCACACTGCCGACAAGTTGAGCGTGGCGATTACCAGCACCAGCAACAGTGCAGTGGCGTAAACCAATGGCCGTGCCGCTTCGACGTTGGGGCTCTGGAAGCCGACGTCATAAATATGGAAGCCCAGGTGCATGATCTTCTGGTCCAGGTGCAGGTACGGGTAGTTGCCGTCAAGCGGCAGCGACGGCGCCAGCTTCACTACACCTACCAGCATCAGCGGCGCCACTTCGCCAGCGGCGCGTGCCACGGCGAGGATCATGCCGGTCATCATCGCCGGGCTGGCCATGGGCAGCACGATCTTCCACAGCGTTTCCGCCTTGGTCGCACCCAGTGCCAAGGAACCTTCACGCACGGTGCGCGGAATGCGCGCCAGGCCTTCTTCGGTGGCCACGATCACCACCGGCACCGCCAGCAGCGCCAGGGTCAGCGAGGCCCACAACAGGCCCGGCGTGCCGAAGGTCGGCGCCGGCAGGGCTTCGGCAAAGAACAGGCGGTCAACCGAGCCACCCAGTACATACACGAAGAAGCCCAGGCCGAACACGCCGTAGACGATAGCCGGTACACCGGCCAGGTTGTTCACCGCAATGCGGATGATGCGGGTCAGGGCGTTCTGCTTGGCGTATTCACGCAGGTACACCGCTGCCAGCACGCCAAACGGCGTCACGATCATCGCCATGATCAGGGTCATCATCACGGTGCCGAAGATGGCCGGGAAAATCCCGCCTTCGGTGTTGGCTTCCCGTGGGTCGTCGCTGAGGAATTCCCAGACCTTGCTGAAGTAGAAGCCGATCTTGGTGAAGGTGCCCATGGCGTTCGGCTGGTAGGCGTGCACCACTTTGCCGATGCCGATTTCCACTTCCTTGCCATTGCCGTCACGGGCCGTGAGCGCGTCGCGGTTGAACTGGGTGTGCAGGTCGGTCAGGCGTGCTTCGATGTCCTGGTAGCGGGCGTTCAGCTCGGCACGGTCGGCATCCATGTCGGCTTGGGCGGCGGCGTCGAGCTTGCCTTCCAGCTCCAGCTTGCGACCGTGCAGGCGGATGCGTTCAAGACCGGCGTTGATCGCACCGATGTCGGACTTCTCAAGCGTCTTCAACTGGGCAGCCAGCTTGTTCACGCGTTCGACACGGGCTTGCAGCTCCGGCCAGGCCGCTGCGCCTTCGGCGACGACCTTGCCATCCTGCTTCACGTTGACCAGCGTGCCGTAGAAGTTGCCCCACTCACGCCGCTCGATGGCCATCAGGTCGGCAGGCTTGGTCTGGTCTTTCAACCACTCGCCGACGATCCAAGTGAAGTCGTTGCCGTTCAGGTCGCGGTTGCCGACCTTGATCAGCTCGCGGGTCATGAATTCCGGGCCTTGGTCCGGCACCGGCAGGCCAGCGCTTTTCAGGCGTTCACGCGGCACTTCTTCCTTCTGCACCACTTCGCCGATGACGATATGGTTTTCCTGGCCGGGCACGTTGTAGTTGGCCTGGATCAGGTCGGCCGGCCAGAAGTGGCCCAGGCCACGCACGGCAATCACCGCCAGCAAACCAATGGTCATGATGACCGCGATGGACACCGCGCCACCGCTGATCCAGACGCCGGGAGCGCCGCTCTTGAACCATCCATTCAGGGAGTTCTGTTTCACAGACTTCTACCTTTCTTAAAGCGACGAGTATTTCTTGCGCAGACGCTGACGAATCAGCTCGGCGAGGGTGTTCATGATGAAAGTGAACAGCAGCAGCACCAGCGCCGAGAGGAACAACACGCGGTAGTGACTGCCGCCCACTTCCGACTCGGGCATTTCCACCGCGACGTTGGCCGCGAGGGTTCGCAGGCCTTCGAACAGGTTCATCTCCATCACCGGCGTGTTACCGGTGGCCATCAGCACGATCATGGTCTCGCCGACGGCGCGGCCCATGCCGATCATCAGCGCCGAGAAGATCCCCGGGCTGGCCGTGAGGATGACCACGCGGGTCATGGTTTGCCACGGCGTGGCGCCCAGCGCCAGGGAGCCCAGGGTCAGGCCACGCGGCACGCTGAACACGGCGTCTTCGGCGATGGAGTAGATGTTCGGGATCACCGCGAAGCCCATCGCCAGGCCGACCACGAGGGCGTTGCGCTGGTCGTAGGTAATCCCTAAGTCATGGGAGATCCACATGCGCATGTCGCCGCCGAAGAACCAGGTTTCCAGGTACGGGCTCATGTACAGCGAGAGCCAGCCCACAAACAGGATCACCGGGATCAGGATCGCGCTTTCCCAGCCATCGGGAATGCGCAGGCGAATCGACTCAGGCAGACGACTGAAGGTGAAACCCGCCACCAGGATGCCAATCGGCAACAGCATCAGCAGGCTGAAAATACCCGGCAGATGCCCTTCGACATAAGGCGCCAAGAACAGGCCAGCGAAGAAGCCGAGGATCACCGTCGGCATGGCTTCCATCAGTTCGATCACCGGCTTGACCTTGCGGCGCAGGCTCGGGGCCATGAAGTACGCAGTATAAATTGCAGCGGCAACCGCCAGGGGTGCGGCGAGCAGCATGGCGTAGAACGCGGCCTTCAAGGTGCCGAAGGTCAGCGGGGCCAGGCTCATCTTGGGTTCGAAGTCGGTGTTGGCAGCGGTCGATTGCCAGACGTATTTAGGCTCGTCGTAGTTCTCGTACCAGACCTTGCTCCACAACGCGCTCCAGGACACTTCCGGGTGCGGGTTGTCCAGCAGCAACGGTTGCAGCTTGCCACCGGCTTCCACGATCACGCGGTTGGCCCGTGGCGAAAGGCCGAACACACCTTGGCCGTCGACCACCGGTTCTACCAGCAGCGTGCGGTGGGCGGTGCTGTGGAACACGCCGAAGTTGCCGGAAGCATCGAGGGCGGTGAAGCCTTTGCGGCGCTGTTCGGCTGTGATCTCCACGATCGGTGCGCTGCCCATCTGGAAGGTACGAATCTGCTTGAAGCGCTGTTCACCATCCGGGTCGCGGGCCATGAACCACTGGGCCAGGCCGCCCTTGGAGTTACCGACAATCAGCGAGATGCCGCCCACCAGCTGGGTGCTGGCGGTGATTTCGGCAGTGCCGTCTTCCAGCAGTTTGTAGCGACCATTGAGGCTCTTGTCGCGCAGGCTGAACACGTCTGCCAGGGCGCGACCGTTAATCACGTACAGCCATTGCTGGCGTGGGTCGATGAAGATCGCCTTCACCGGTTCAGTCATTTGCGGCAGGTCGATGCGCTTTTGCTCGCTGGTGACCTCGCCAGTCATCATGTTTTCTTCGCGGGTCAGCGACAGCACGTTCAAGTGCGACCCGGCGGAACCGGCGACCACCAGGGAGGAATCGGTGGCGTTGAGAGCGACATGCTCCAACGGGCGACCGGCGTCATCCAGCACGATCGGCGTTTCGCCGTAGGGATATTCGATCGCCGGGGTGATGGTTTTCTTGCCGTCCGGGTAGGACACCTTATAGGTGTGACGGAACACCAGGGACTGGCCATTGGACAAACCGAGAATCACCAGCGGGCTGCCCGGCTGGTCTTCACCGATGGAGGCAACGCTCACGCCGGCGGGAAGCGGCAGGTCGACACGCTTGAGCTCAGCACCGGTATCGACTGCAAAGAACAGGGCCTGGCCTTTGTCGGAAACCCGCATGGCGACCTGGTTCTGCTCCTCCATGGAGATCATCAAGGGCTTGCCGGCGTCTTGCATCCAGGCCGGCGTCAGGGTGTCTTCCTTGGTCAGCGAGGCACCGTGGAACAGCGGCGCAACCACATAACCAAGGAAGAAGAAGATCAGGGTAATGGCACCGAGGACGGCGAGGCCGCCAACCAGTACGTACCAACGCGTCAGGCGATCCTTGAGCGCGCGAATACGGCGCTTGCGTTGCAGCTCAGGCGTATTGAAATCAATGCGCTTGGGGGGAGAAGTCGTCGTCATGGTGGAATTGGCCAGATCATTCATGCGCACACCCTAGCGATCCTGTATGACAGAAAGATGACAATGCAGTGACGCAACAAAGCCGCCGCGTAGCAGAGCTGGCAGCGGGTGAAAAAAGGGGGATGCGAGGCCGGTTTACCGGCCTCGCCCAGGCAACTTAGTTGCCTTCTTTCAGACCCAGGTCAGCCAGGGCCTTGGCGGCAACTTTGGCTGGCAGTGGGATGTAGCCGTCTTTCACTACAACTTCCTGACCCTGTTTGGACAGAACCAGTTTCACGAACTCAGCTTCCAGCGGGGCCAGAGGCTTGTTCGGGGCTTTGTTGACGTAAACGTAGAGGAAACGCGACAGCGGGTATTTACCGTTCAGGGCGTTTTCTTCGCTGTCTTCGATGAAGTCAGTGCTGCCCTTTTTAGCCAGAGCAACGGTCTTCACGCTGGCGGTCTTGTAGCCGATGCCCGAGTAACCGATGCCGTTCAGCGAGGAGCTGATGGACTGCACGACCGAAGCCGAGCCTGGTTGTTCGTTCACGTTGGCTTTGTAGTCGCCTTTGCACAGGGCTTCTTCTTTGAAGTAGCCGTAGGTGCCGGATACCGAGTTACGACCAAACAGCTGTACTGGCTTGTTGGCCAGGTCGCCGGTCACACCCAGGTCACCCCAGGTTTTTACGTCGGCTTTGCCACCGCACAGGCGAGTCGAGGAGAAGATCGCGTCGACTTGTTCCATGGTCAGGTGCTGGATCGGGTTGTCCTTGTGTACGAACACAGCCAGGGCATCCACGGCAACCGGGATGGCGGTAGGCTTGTAACCGTACTTCTGCTCGAAGGCTGCCAGTTCGGTGTCCTTCATCTTGCGGCTCATCGGGCCCAGGTTGGAGGTGCCTTCAGTCAGTGCAGGAGGTGCAGTGGCGGAGCCAGCGGCCTGAATCTGGATGTTGACGTTCGGGTATTCCTTTTTGTAACCCTCAGCCCACAGGGTCATCAGGTTAGCCAGGGTATCGGAACCGACGCTGGACAAGTTGCCCGACACACCAGTGGTCTTAACGTAAGCCGGAATTGCCGGGTCAACACCAGCGGCCACCGCGTTGGCGGTCGCAACGCCAGCAGCGACAAAAGTCATTGCCGCCATCAAACGTTTCAGTTTCATGCCTTGCTCCTAGCAGATAGGGATAGTTGGATCGGGGCCAAGTATCGGGAGGCCGTGTGAACACTCTATGTCCGCAATGTGACAGTTAGATGAAAGGCCACTATCGGCGGGAGAAGGGATAAAGCGGGGAATTGCCATCGCTCCCACGCAGGGCGCGGGAGCGATCATCATCAAAAACCTAGCGGGAGCGCTTCCACAAGTAGCCGCCGACGACCATCCCCATGAGGCACAGCGCAGCGACATAGTAGGCAGGGCCCATCGGGCTTTCCTTCATCAGCAGCGACACTGCCAACGGCGTCAGGCCACCGAAAATGGCGTAGGCGACGTTGTAGGAGAACGACAGCCCGCTGAAACGCACCACCGGTGGGAAGGCTTTGACCATGACGTACGGCACTACGCCAATGGTACCGACGAACAAACCGGTCAGGGCGTAGAGCGGGAACAGCCACTGCGGGTGTTCGATGAGGCTGTGATACAGGGTCCACGAACTGCACAGCAACAGCAGGCAACCCACCACCAGCACGCGGCCAGCACCGAATCGGTCGGCCAGGGCACCGGACGCAATGCAACCCAGGCTCAGGGTGACGATGGCCAGGCTGTTGGCCTGCAGGGCAATAGTCGGCGTGAAGTGGTAGACGGTCTGCAGCACGGTCGGGGTCATCAGGATGACAACGACGATGCCGGCCGACAGTAGCCAGGTCAGCAGCATCGACAGCACGATAGCGCCACGGTGGTCGCGCAGTACCGCACGCAATGGCAGCTCGGCGGCCAGGGTCTTGCGTTGCTGCATCTCGGCAAAGATCGGGGTTTCATGCAGCCAGCGGCGCAGGTACACCGACAGCAGGCCGAACACGCCACCCAGCAAGAATGGGATGCGCCAGGCGTAGTCCGAAACTTCCGCTGGGGTGTACAGCGTGTTGATCGCGGTGGCCACCAGCGAACCCAGCAGGATGCCGGCGGTGAGGCCGCTGGTCAGGGTGCCGCAGGCGTAGCCGATATGACGTGGCGGCACGTGCTCGGAGACGAACACCCAGGCGCCCGGTACTTCGCCGCCAATCGCTGCGCCCTGGATGACGCGCATCACCAGCAACAAGATCGGCGCCCATAGGCCGATCTGCGCGTAGGTCGGCAGCAGGCCCATGATCAGGGTCGGCACGGCCATCATGAAGATGCTCAGGGTGAACATCTTCTTGCGGCCCAGCAGGTCGCCGAAGTGCGCCATGATGATGCCGCCCAGTGGGCGTGCCAGGTAGCCTGCGGCGAAGATGCCGAAGGTCTGCATCATGCGCAGCCATTCAGGCATATCCACCGGGAAAAAGAGTTTTCCGACCACGGTGGCGAAAAACACGAAAATGATGAAATCATAAAATTCCAGCGCCCCGCCCAAGGCAGACAGCGACAGGGTTTTGTAGTCGTTGCGGGTCAGCGGGCGCGACGGTTGCGCACTGCTTGCAGGCACGGAGGACATGGCAAGGCTTCTCTTATTAGTCAGAACGGCAAGCCCGAGGTGTTGGCAGGGCCATAGCGGGTTGGGCAAGATAGCAAATCGCTTGCAAAAGCACATCAGAAGCACAGTTGCCATAAAAAGCCGCGATACAGCGGCCAAATGCCGACCAAATGAGCCTCAGGAGGTCGTCGTGGCGCCAGGGTCTCGATATACTCGGCCCTTGCAAGCGCTAGAACCCCAGTCTTGAGGGGCTGCTGTGCCAAAACGCTGTTGGGTGCCATCCAGCCGATTTGGCAGAGTTTCCCTTTTAGTACGCCTTACGAGAAACGTATCACGCGGTGTATGTTGGTGCTGAAACGTTTTTCCAAAGACGGCTATCCACTTGAAATACCCATGAAGCGTCACGGGTCAGAGGCACCCTCGGCATGATCGAACTCGAACAAGAAGATCCTATCCCGCAAGGCGATCTCGCCTTGCAAATCACCGCGCTTCCGCGCGAAACCAATGGTTTCGGTGACATCTTCGGCGGCTGGCTGGTCGCGCAGATGGACTTGGCCGGCACCGCCATGGCGAGCAAGGTCGCAGGCGGGCGTGTCGCCACTGTGGCCATTGATCGCATGGCGTTCCTGGTACCGGTAGCAGTGGGCGCGCAGCTTTCCTTTTATACTCAGGCCCTGGAAATCGGCCGCAGCTCGATCCAGATGATGGTCGAAGTGTGGAGCGACGATCCGCTGTCCAGCGAATGGCGCAAGGTCACCGAGGCGGTGTTCGTATTCGTCGCCATCGATGGCAGTGGCCGCACGCGTTCGGTACCGTCGCGCGCACGTTAAACCTCGCCGGGTTTTGACGGTCAATTGCCCCATTGCCTGCCATTGAAGAGTGTTGCCATGCCTACGCCCCACGTTGAAACCGTGAAAATCGACGAGCTGGACTGCTGGCGTATCCGCCACAACGGCGCCGAATTGAAAGTGGCCCAACAGGGTGCGCATATCTTCAGTTACCAGCGTGATGGCGAGCAGCCGCTGATCTGGCCTAACCCTGAAGCGGTGTTCAAGAAAGGCAAAGGCATTCGCACCGGCGTGCCGGTGTGCTGGCCGTGGTTTGGCGTGTTTGATCGCAACCCGCAAAGCGTCAAGGCGATGCGCCAAAGCGAACAACCGGCGGGTGCCCACGGTTTTGTACGCACTGCGCTATGGGAGTTGGCCGGAACCGAGCTTGAAGGCGATGCCTTGCGCATCGACCTGGTGTTGCCTGTGCCGGCAGGTGGATTCCCCGGCTGGCCCCATCAGGTCGATCTGACCCTGAGCCTGCTGCTGGACGACCAGCTGCATATCCGCCTGACCAGCCATAACCGTGGCAACGACACCGTCACCCTCAGCCAGGCGCTGCATAGCTACTTCGCCGTGAGCGATGTGCGCAACGTACAGGTTGACGGGCTGGACGGTGGATCCTACATCGATACCGCCGATGGCTGGGCGACCAAGCAACAGGCTGGGCTGCTGAGCTTCACTGCCGAGACGGACCGCATCTACCTCGACACGCCAGCGCAACTGAATATCATCGATCAGGACTGGCAGCGCCGTATCCAGCTCACCAGCCAGGGCTCGAAGTCCACGGTAATCTGGAACCCTTGGACCGAACGCGCAAAGGCCTTCGATGACATGGCAGACGATGGTTGGACGGGCATGCTGTGCATCGAGACGGCGAATGTGCTGGATGATGTGGTGGCGTTGGCGCCGGGTGAAAGCCATACCCTGGGTGTGAGCATCACAAGTACTGGCCTGTAAACCCAATTAAAAATGTGGGAGCGGGCTTGCTCGCGAATGCGGTGTATCAGAACCAGATGAGCTGGCTGACCCACCGCATTCGCGAGCAAGCCCGCTCCCACATTTGATCTTTACTAGACTTTAGAGATCTGACTCTTTCACTACCCTCACCTTTCCCGCATCCAGCGCATACGCCGCGTCCGCCAGGTCATTGTTGACCTTCTCCACCTTCAACGTGCCCGTAACCCACAGCGGCGTGTAGATATCATCCAGCTTCAAACCCTTGGGATAACGCACCAGCACCAGTTGGTTAGGTGGCGGTGGCGGCACATGGATGCAAGCCCCTGGGTACGGCACCAGGAAGAACAACGTACTACGACCCTTGGCGTCGGTTTCCAGTGGCACCGGGTAACCGCCGATGCGGATGTTCTTGCCGTTCATGGCGGCCACGGTCTTGGTGGAATACATCACCGCCGGCAGGCCTTTGCTCTGCTTGAGCCCGCCCTTGTCAGTAAAGGTGCCCTGGGCTTCGGGGGAGTTGTGGTCGATTTCGGGCATGGCTTCGAGGGCTTTCTGGTCAGAAAGCGGCATCAAGTCGAGCCAGTCGGTTTCCGGCAATTCGCCGGCGTGCGCAAGGCCGGAGCCCAGCAAAAGAAGAGTCAACAGAAGACGACGCATGGGGAGCAGCTCAGCAAGGAAACAGTGCCGGCATTCTAGCCCTCTGCGCCTGCGCAGCGCAGAGGGCTTTGTCGCTTAGATCATTTCTTTTTGATCAGGCCGTAGATTACCAGCAGCACGATGGCGCCGATCAGTGCACCGATAAAGCCTGCGCCCTGGCCCGCCTGGTAGATGCCCAGGGCCTGGCCACCATAGGTGGCGACCAAGGAACCTGCGATACCCAGCAGGATGGTCATGATCCAGCCCATGCTGTCGTCGCCGGGCTTGAGGAAACGCGCCAGCAGGCCGACGATCAGGCCGATAAAGATGGTTCCGATGATACCCATGGCATTTCCCTCTGAATGAAGTGAGCTATGCCAAAGCCTAGTCAGGCTTTGGCATCCTGCAATCAGAGGATGGCGGTTACCGAATGGTTCCCGCCGATCCCAGGCTTATTGCTCGGCGATCAGCGCTTCAACCTTAAGGATCTGCGCTTCAAGCGTTGCGCGGTCCTTGCAGCGCAGGTTGGCATGGCCGACCTTGCGCCCGGCCTTGAAGGCCTTGCCGTAGTGGTGCAGGTGGCAGTCGTCGATGGCGATGACTTTTTCAACCGCTGGCACCACGCCGATGAAGTTGAGCATGGCGCTCTCGCCCACCTTGGCCGTTGAGCCCAACGGCAAGCCCGCAACCGCCCGCAGGTGGTTTTCGAACTGGCTGCACTCGGCGCCTTCGGTGGTCCAGTGCCCGGAGTTATGCACGCGCGGGGCGATTTCGTTGGCCTTGAGGCCGCCGTCAACTTCAAAGAACTCGAACGCCATCACGCCGACGTAATCCAGCTGCTTGAGCACACGGCTGGAATAATCTTCCGCCAGGGCCTGCAAAGGATGGTCGGTGCTGGCCACGGACAGCTTGAGAATGCCGCTGTCGTGGGTGTTGTGCACCAACGGGTAAAAGCGGGTTTCGCCATCACGGGCACGCACTGCGATCAGCGAGACTTCGCCGGTGAACGGCACGAAGCCTTCCAGCAGGCAGGCAACGCTGCCCAGTTCGGCGAAGGTGCCCACCACGTCAGCCGCAGTACGCAGGACTTTCTGGCCCTTGCCGTCGTAACCCAGGGTGCGGGTTTTCAGCACGGCCGGCAGGCCGATGCTGGCGACGGCCGCGTCCAGGTCCGCCTGGGACTGGATATCGGCGAAGGCCGGTGTGGGAATGCCCAGGTCCTTGAACATGCTTTTCTCGAACCAGCGGTCGCGAGCGATGCGCAAGGCCTCCGCGCTCGGGTACACCGGCACGAACTGCGACAGGAACGCCACGGTTTCGGCTGGAACGCTTTCGAACTCGAAGGTCACCAGGTCGACTTCGTCAGCCAGTTGACGCAGGTGGTCCGGGTCGCTGTAGTCAGCACGCAAGTGCTCACCCAACGCGGCTGCGCAGGCGTCTGGCGCCGGGTCCAGGAAAGCGAAGTTCATCCCCAGCGGGGTTCCCGCCAGGGCCAGCATGCGGCCCAGTTGGCCGCCACCGATTACACCGATTTTCATCGTCAACAACCTCAGGCGATGCGTGGGTCTGGATTGTCCAGCACGCTGTCTGTCTGCTCAGCACGGAATTTTTTCAGCACCGCGTGGAACTGCGGGTGCTTGGCGCCCAGGATGCTGGCGGACAGCAGGGCGGCGTTGATCGCGCCGGCCTTGCCGATCGCCAGGGTGGCCACCGGGATACCGGCCGGCATCTGCACGATGGACAACAGCGAATCCACGCCCGAGAGCATCGCCGACTGCACCGGCACGCCGAGCACCGGCAGGTGGGTCTTGGCCGCACACATACCAGGCAAATGCGCTGCACCGCCGGCACCGGCGATGATCACCTCGATGCCACGGGATTCTGCTTCATCGGCATACTGGAACAGCAAATCCGGGGTGCGGTGGGCAGAGACCACTTTCACTTCATACGGAATGCCGAGTTTTTCCAGCATATCGGCGGTGTGGCTAAGGGTGGACCAATCGGACTTGGAGCCCATGATCACGCCAACCAATGCACTCATCGTCGTGCCTCTTCTCTCTGGGCGCCCGCAGGCGCGTCAAAAAACAACAAGCCACGCGGGAAATCCGGCGTGGCTTGTTGTACGAATTAAGGCCGGTTGAACCGGCCGAAGGCCGCGCAGTATACCGTAATAATCCAGATAAACAGCCCCTTGGATGACCATCTGTCTAGCGGGTCAAAGTGGCGGTTTTATTGACTTTCAGGTCAGCGAAACCAACACCCATTCCCCATGGAAACTGGGTCAATGTGGGAGCTGGCTTGCCTGCGATAGCATCACCTCAAACGGCCTGATGTATCGAGGTGTCTGCATCGCAGGCAAGCCAGCTCCCACATTTGAACTTCGTCGCGCTCAGGTGCTCTGTGCCGCCCCACCTTCCAACTTGCGCCACAACAACCGCACGTTCGCCTTGCGCACCAATGCGCAGCGATACAAACGAATCTCCAACGGCACGTGCCACTGCGGCCCGCCGCAGACCACTAATTCACCGCGCGCCAGTTCCGCCCGCACACTCAACTGCGGCACCCAGGCAATGCCCAAACCTTCCAGCGCCATGCTTTTAAGGCTGTCAGCCATGGCGGTTTCATACACGGTGGTAAAGCGCAGCGCGCGTTGGCGCAGCAGCAGGTGTACCGAGCGGCCAAGGAACGCGCCAGCGCTGTACGCCAGCAGCGGCACACTGCCCTCGCCTTCCAGATCAAACAGCGGCCTGCCATCGGCATCGGCGGCGCACACCGGGAGCATTTCGGTGTTGCCCAGGTGCAGCGACGGGAAGATTTCCGCATCCATCTGCATCGCCGCGTCCGGGTCATAGAACGCCAGCATCAAATCACAACCGCCTTCGCGCAAGGCGTGCACTGCATCACCGACGTTGGTGGCGACCAATCGGGTCGCGATATTCAGGCCTTCGTTACGCAGTTGCGCGATCCAGCGTGGAAAAAAGCCCAGCGCCAGGGAGTGCGCGGCGGCCACTTGCATGACTTCGCCCTGCCCGCCTTCCAAGTGATGCAAATGGCGCAGCACCTCACCCAGCTGTTCGACCACTGTGCGCGCAGTGACCAGGAACAACTGCCCTGCCGCCGTCAGTTCGACCGGCGTGCGCGAGCGATTGACCAGAGTCAGGCCCAACGCGGCTTCCAAACTGCGGATGCGTCGGCTAAATGCAGGCTGAGTGACAAAGCGCCGTTCCGCCGCCTGGGAAAAGCTGCGGGTAGCCGCCAGGGCGCTGAAGTCTTCCAGCCATTTGCTCTCAAGGTTCATTACTTCCTCCCACGGGTACGCACCATTTTGGCACACACGCCCGCCATGATAGCCGGGTCACACGCACATTATGCCGTTTATGCATAGGCCAGTGCTTAACAGCATTGGCCCAAAAACTCTCACAAGCCTAGCATTCGCAGCGTTCCGGCCAGTTCCGGGTCCATATCGAGATGATTTCCGTCATGTCCTCCGCTGCATCTTTCCGTACCGAAAAAGACCTGCTTGGCGTACTCGAAGTACCTGCACAAGCGTATTACGGCATCCAGACCCTGCGAGCGGTGAACAACTTCCGCCTCTCGGGCGTTCCGATTTCGCATTACCCGAAATTGGTGGTCGGTCTGGCAATGGTCAAGCAAGCGGCGGCAGACGCCAACCGCGAGCTGGGTCAGCTCAGTGAAGCCAAGCACGCTGCCATCAGCGAAGCCTGTGCCCGTCTGATCCGCGGCGATTTCCACGAAGAGTTCGTGGTGGACATGATTCAAGGCGGCGCTGGCACTTCAACCAACATGAATGCCAACGAAGTCATCGCCAACATTGCACTGGAGGCCATGGGTCACCAGAAAGGCGAATACCAGTACCTGCACCCGAACAACGACGTGAACATGGCGCAGTCGACCAACGACGCGTACCCAACCGCGATCCGCCTGGGTCTGCTGCTGGGCCATGACGCGCTGCTGGCCAGCCTCGACAGCCTGATCCAAGCCTTCGCCGCCAAGGGCGTCGAGTTCGGCCACGTGCTGAAAATGGGCCGCACCCAGTTGCAAGACGCCGTGCCGATGACCCTCGGCCAGGAATTCCGCGCCTTCGCCACCACCCTCGGTGAAGACCTGGCCCGCTTGAAAACCCTGGCACCGGAGCTGTTGACCGAAGTGAACCTGGGCGGCACCGCCATCGGTACCGGCATCAACGCCGACCCACGTTACCAGGCCCTGGCCGTACAACGCCTGGCCACCATCAGCGGCCAGCCGCTGGTACCGGCTGCCGACCTGATCGAAGCCACCTCCGACATGGGCGCCTTCGTGCTGTTCTCCGGCATGCTCAAGCGTACTGCCGTAAAACTGTCGAAGATTTGCAACGACCTGCGCCTGCTGTCCAGCGGCCCACGTACCGGGATCAACGAGATCAACCTGCCGGCGCGTCAGCCAGGCAGCTCGATCATGCCCGGCAAGGTCAACCCGGTGATCCCGGAAGCCGTTAACCAGGTTGCGTTCCAAGTGATCGGCAACGACCTGGCGCTGACCATGGCAGCCGAAGGCGGCCAACTGCAGTTGAACGTGATGGAGCCGCTGATCGCCTTCAAGATCTTCGACTCGATCCGCCTGCTGCAACGCGCCATGGACATGCTGCGCGAGCACTGCATCGTCGGCATCACCGCCAACGAAGCGCGCTGCCGCGAACTGGTGGAGCACTCCATCGGCCTGGTCACCGCACTGAACCCGTACATCGGCTATGAAAACGCCACCCGCATCGCACGTATCGCCCTTGAAAGCGGCCGTGGCGTGCTGGAACTGGTGCGCGAAGAAGGCTTGCTCGACGACGCCATGCTCGACGACATCCTGCGCCCCGAAAACATGATTGCCCCACGTTTGGTCCCGCTCAAGGCCTAAGCGTTTGTTGCACCGCTCACCAGGTTGAGGGACTAGACACCTCTCACCTTTTGAGGGCCTGAAGGCTCGTTCTTCAGGCCCTTTTTTTTGCCTCAAGGTTGTGAAATGAAGCCCATAAAAAATCCAATATCGCCCTGCAAGCCCGCCACCCTGCTGAAACCTTTAATCGCCCCAGGCAGACGGATCACGTTCGCCTAGGTATAGTGCCGCCCCTCTTCGCGCTGCGGCCGTCGGTAACGAGGCCCGGATACACACGCGAAACCGCATGAATAACAACCCGCAAAAGGATTGGGGTCGAACTGTCGCGCACTGCCTGGTGCTAAGCGATGGCGTCGAACCGTCCTGCGTTTGCCATTAGAAAAATCAGCGAGGAACACTCCATGCTCGAAGTCATCAACGACTTCCTCTCAGGGAAAGTACTGATCGTGCTCATTGTCGGGCTCGGCGGTTATTTCACGATTCGCTCGCGTTTCGTACAGCTGCGTCACTTTTTCCACATGTTCTCGGTATTCCGCGACAGCCTGAAAAACAGTTCCGATCAGCTCAGTTCGTTCCAGGCGCTGATGCTCAGCCTGGCCGGCCGCGTGGGTGCCGGCAACATCGCCGGTGTCGGTATCGCCGTCACCTTGGGTGGCCCGGGTGCCGTGTTCTGGATGTGGGTCACCGCATTGGTGGGCATGTCGTCGAGCTTTATCGAATGCTCCCTCGGCCAGCTGTACAAGCGCACTGACGCGGAAGGCACCTTCCGTGGCGGCCCGGCGTATTACATCCAGCACGGCCTGCACAAGCGCTGGCTGGGGATGGTCATGGCCTTCCTGCTGCTGGTGACCTTCGGTTTCGCCTTCAACGGCCTGCAAGCCCACGCCGTGACACACTCGCTGAACAACGCCTTCGGCCTGGATACCACCTACACCGGCTTGGCGCTGGCGGTATTGCTGGGCCTGGTGTTCATCGGCGGGATCAAGCGTATCGCCTCGATTGCCGACCTGCTGGTACCGGTCAAGACCCTGGTCTACATCGCCGTGACCCTGTACGTGATCGTGCTGCAATTCGACCACGTGCCGGCCATGCTCGCGACCATCGTCAAGAGTGCCTTTGGCCTCGACCAAGCCTTCGGTGGCCTGGTGGGCAGCGCGATCATCATGGGTGTGAAGCGCGGCGTGTTCGCCAACGAAGCCGGTTTGGGCAGTGCGCCTAACGTGGCAGCGGTGGCCTCCGTAGAACACCCGATTGCCCAGGGCGTAGTGCAGGCGTTCAGCGTGTTCCTCGACACCTTTGTGATCTGCACCTGCACCGCATTGCTGATCCTGCTTTCCGGCTTCTACACCCCAGGCTTCGAAGGCGACGGCATTGCCCTCACCCAGAACTCCCTGGCAGCTGTAGTTGGCGACTGGGGCCGCATGTTCATCTCGGTGGCGCTGGCGTTGTTCGTGTTCACCTCGATCATGTACAACTACTACCTCGGCGAGAGCAACCTGCGTTTCCTGGTCGGCAACAACCGCAAGGTGCTGATGGGCTACCGCGCGCTGGTGCTGGCGTTGATTTTCTGGGGTTCCATCGAGAACCTGAGCACCGTGTTCGCCTTTGCCGACATCACCATGACCCTGTTGGCGTTCGTCAACCTGTTCGCCCTGGCGTTCCTGTTCAAGATCGCCATGCGCATCCTGAACGACTACGACAACCAGCGCGCTGCAGGCATCAAGACGCCGGTGTTCGACTCCAGCCAGTTCCCTGACCTGGACCTGGACCGCAAGGCCTGGCCGGCCAATCCGGTAAAGCCGCAAGCCGCTCCTTCGGCTGAGCTGAACGCCCAAGTACAACGCTAAACATCGATAGATGACACGCCGCCCGGCCTTGGGCATGCTCTGGGCCCGGCGGCGTTTTTCGTTCAGGAGATTTCTCGATGCAATCAGCTAACAACGTGATGGTGCTCTACACCGGCGGCACCATCGGCATGCAGGCCAGCGCCAACGGCCTGGCCCCCGCGTCCGGCTTCGAAGCGCGCATGCGCGAACAACTTGCCAACCAGCCATTGCCCGCGTGGAAATTCCAGGAAATGGCGCCGCTGATCGACAGCGCCAACATGACCCCCGCCTACTGGCAGCGCCTGCGTACGGCGGTGATCGACGCCGTGGACCAAGGCTGCGATGGCGTGCTGATCCTGCACGGTACCGACACCCTGGCCTACAGCGCGGCGGCCATGAGTTTCCAGCTGCTGGGCCTGCCGACACCGGTGGTGTTCACTGGCTCTATGCTGCCCGCTGGCGTGCCTGACAGTGATGCCTGGGAAAACGTCAGCGGCGCGCTCGCCGCATTGGGCGACGGCCTGGCGCCCGGTGTGCACCTGCACTTCCACGGCGCATTGATCGCGCCGACACGCTGCGCGAAGGTCCGCAGTTTTGGTCGCAACCCTTTTGCGGCGTTGAACCGCCAGGGCGGCGTAGCCCGTGCCGAAGCCATTCCCCAAGCCTTGGACTATCGCCAGCCCAAAGCCCTGGCCAATGTCGGTGTACTGCCGCTGGTGCCGGGCATTGGCGCTGCACAGTTGGACGCTGTGATCGGCAGTGGCATCCAGGCTCTGATCCTCGAATGCTTCGGCAGCGGCACCGGGCCGAGCGACAACCCGGAATTTCTCGCCAGCCTGCAGCATGCGCAGGACAAAGGGATTGCCGTGGTGGCGATCACCCAATGCCATGAAGGCGGCGTGGAGCTGGACGTGTACGAAGCCGGCAGCCGCCTGCGCGGCGTCGGGGTACTGTCCGGTGGCGGCATGACCCGCGAAGCGGCGTTCGGCAAGCTCAACGCACTGATCGGTGCGGGACTCGGTACTCAGGAAGTCCGCCGCCTGGTAGAGCTCGACCTGTGCGGCGAGCTGCGCTGAAGGCTGCTGCCCACTCTATATAAGCACCACCGTTCCCGACTCGACGCTTCCTAGCATGACAACCCCCCAGGTTTGCCCTGGGGTCGTTGCCATTCTTTCGCTTGTCAGGACGCGCCATGACCACATCCTCTACCACCGACCCCCAACCCAACCTCACTGACGCGCTGATGGCGCAAATGTCTATCGGCCCCGCCTTTCGCGAAGTGGCCGCGACGTTGTTACGTGAGCGTTTGCAGGCGCTCTATCCCGCCCTTGAAATCGACCCAAACACCGTCGTGGTCGGCATTCCGCTGTGGGACATTCACGAAGACCAGGTCGTACCTGTCGGCCGTGATTATCAAGTGCTCACCAATATCCTCGCCGTGCAGGCCGTGACCGCAGTGCCGGCGTTGTACATTGAAGGCCAGCATTTTCTAAGCCAGTTGCCAATCGTTGAGCCGGCGGTGCATCTGCCGGTACGTATCCTCGACATCGCCAACGCCTTGAACATTCTGGCCCCCGTGATGTTGCGGGCGTACCAACAAGCGCAACTTGATTACTGGAACGGTGCCGAGGGTGATAGCGGCCCACGCTGGCATGCCCTGTCGAAGGCGCTGCGCAACTTCTGGGACGTGAACCAAATGCCTGGTCTGACCCAGGACGATTGCCTTATGGCACGTCAGCTGTTTCTCACGCCGGACGCCTCGACACGTAAGCTCACGGGACCTGAGGCCCCCCGCGCCTACGTGGTCGATATCGACTACATCGATGCCACTGGCAAGATCAACCACATTGATGGTTACCTGATCAGCGTCCTGATCGGAAAACAGGGTGCCCATGAGGTGATCATTACCCAGTCATTGTTCACAGGATTCAAAAAATACTCATCCCTCGACCAATTGGGCCACGCCTTGCCGCTGCTGTCGGTACACGGAAAGCAGCAGTGGCGCCTGATCGAGCCCGAAGGTGATTTTTTCGATTACCTGGCCAGCGCCTTTATCGGCTCCCAGATCAAGGACATCGGCGCCATCGACTTTTCCGGCCAGCACGAGCCGGATGCGTCTCAGCACAGACTGGCGCAACCGCCAACGCCTCGGACCAAGCGCGATGCGCCTTCCTTGCAGATGTACATACACACTCTCCCCGATTGGCTGACCAACGCCTCGGCGCCGGACCAGGATGCGTACTCGCGCCATCTCAAGGACCTGGCGACCCTGCACAGTGTCAATGAAGGCCGCAGTTATGACGACGGTATCAGCTCCCTCCGGTCATACACCCTTGAACGGCTGACAGCCGAAATGCTCAAGGACCACCCCGACGCACAGGCTCGGCTGCTGGATGATCTTGACATCGTGGTACGTAGCCCCGTGATATGGGGCTTGTTCACAGTACCGGGAAAAATCGAGACCACGGTGTTCAGCCTGACGGAGCTAGCCCTGCAAAACTTGATCGCCTTGCCTCTGGGAAACAAGTCGATAGGCAAGAATGCCCAACACACACTGCCGCCATGGCTTACCGTCGACTACCTGGAGAGCCTGATCAGCCGTGTGGATATCGGCAATACTTACCCGGCATTGATCAAGACAACGTTGCTAGGCACCCCACAGGAAACCGAACGCCGTCAGCGACTCTATGCCGAGCACTTGCGTATCCAACTCCCGCTCCTGGCGCTGCAGTGCAAGTTGCTCGACGAAGGCGCAATTGATGAACAGGGCTACGCCTATGTGAGGGCGGCCATGCAGGCCGATCCCGATGATCGGCAAGTACAAGGCCAACCGATCATCATGCGCCCACTGGGCTTTGTGCCGACCCGTCGCAAGGGCAACACGCCGGACGTGGTGGCCAATATGTTTGTGATCGGCCCTCAGGACCCGACCGCGGGCCCATGCTTGCTGTACCGACCATTGCTAGACAAGCCCTTGTCGCAGTTCCCTGCGCCAAGCAATTTGCTCTACGCCTTGCAGCAATCAATAAGCCTGCGCGAATCGGTACTGGCCTGGCTACCCGACGACGTGCGCGATGATTACGCCCACTATGTGTTCCCCGCGAACCTGCCTTCGCCCTGGGCAGCGGTGGAGTTTCTGGCCGACCCCTTCAAGGTATGGACGATGGGTGGGCCGCTGCTACTCAGTCAAAAGCCGGTCGCGGGCGAGCTGTTCAACGCACTCTACAACGCCAATGCCAGTGCCCTGGTGACCCTGGCCGACCGGCAATCGGTGTCCAACGCCGAGGCACGCTGGGCCACCTTCAAACGCACCGGCTGGTTGATCTTCAACCTGGCGTTGCCCTTTCTGGGGCGTACGACCGGCATCGCCGCCTGGATCTGGCAGATCATGGATCAGCTGGATCGAGTGGCCGACGCCCAGGCCCACCCCGAACAGGACTCACCCTGGGCCGCACTCGCAGACCTGTTACTGAACATCGGTATGGCAATCACCCTGCACAGCATCAGCCGCAGCGCACCGCGTCAGGCCCCACGAAGCAAACCATTGCCTTCGCCAGAACCTCCGACTCGCCCTGAAACCGTGACGATCAGCCAACTGGAGACCATTTCCTCGAACGCGCAGGTCACACATGAGCAGCCTCTGCACGTCAGTGGTGCCATCAACCGCACACCGCTTAGCCTGGCGACCGTACTGGACAGCTTCAAGGTGAACAAACCCGACACGCTGGGAGAAGCCAATGGCGAAGTCGGCCCGTGGCAAGACCTGTATCGCGACGGGCAGCATTGGTATGCGCCGGTGGGAGACCGCTGGTTTCAGGTCACGGTGGATGAAAATGAAACCGTGGTCATCGTCGACTCCCAACGCCCTTCGCGCACCGGCCCGCCGCTGATTCACAACCTTAAGGGTCAATGGTTTATCGACATACGCCTTCGCCTGCGTGGAGGTGGCCCCAAGGTCATGACCACTAAGGCCCGGGCGCTGGCGCGGCAGGAGGCAGAAAAGTTGCGCAGGAAACTGGAAGCGTTCGAACACCAGAAAAAAGCCAACCAGGAAGCACTGCACCACGCGCGCCAGACGATGGATACAGGGCCCTCTACGTCGATTGACGCCAACCGCCAGGTCTACCTCCAGACGCTGCAAAACCAGCGCACGGAATTTGAGTCGGCGCTGCAGATGCTCAAGGAAATGAATGTGCACGAGCCCAGTGCGGAGTACGCGCCAAAGGCCTTGGGCTACATCAAGGCCCAGGCCAAATTGACCCAAGCCACGCTGAGCGAGATTCTCTCCCGCTTCACACCCAAATGGCGCACCGTGCATGAACAGATGCAACGCCAGGCGCAAAAGCCGCTTGAGCGTCCAGTAGAAGACTTTCGTGAAATGCGTGAACTGGCCGGTGACCTGTGCGTGCAACTAGAGTACATGCATGGCAGGTTTGCCGAGCTCAGGGCACTGGCCAGGGATGGTGCACTGCTCTTGAACACCCTCAAAGGCTCGATGCCGGTCTATACCGCTGACGATCTGAAAGCCATTCGCGTGTCGCTCAGTCGCAACCTGTGCCTGCCGCAAAACACGCTCCACACAGCACCCGAGGCTTGGCTGGCGATTGACCAGATCATCGACACGGCAGATGTCGCGATCCAGTGTCTGCGCGATACCCTGGAGGAGCTTAGCGACCGGCGCCTGGATGAACGCATTGATACTTCGAGCAACCTGATCGAGCAGTTTCAATTATTGGACGAGCGCCTGCAGGATTTCCCAGTGGAGTTCTCCGAGCACGCCATCACCCATCAGTTGCAGGAATTGCGCGCTGAGTTGAACGTATTCCAACAACGAGCCATCGCCCACCTGAGTGTGCTGAGTGCCGAACGCGCGTTGTTCAGGAGCCGTCCCACCCCACCGTCAACCCCGCCGCGCCCTCTAAGGCAGTTTATCCACACCCGCTACAGTGGCCTGCTGATTGGCGAGCCACGCTTGAACGATGTGGGTCTGGAAACCGGCCTGGTCGACATTCGCTCACCGCTGACTCACCAAATCCTCGCCACTTACCATGAGAAAACCAAGGGTGTCTGGGTTGTCCACGACGCATTCCCCACGCCTTCCGTCGCACCGGTTGAACGGGATCTGCAGGCGACCATCAATCTGGGACAGGCGCTGCTCGATGGGCTGCCAGCGTTTCTGGCGCGGGCCCGCACCCATGCCAACCTCGCCGATCGCGTGCCCTTTGGTATTGAGTACCTGTACCACCAGCATGCACAACGGTTGGAACAGGCCTCCCGTGCAATCGAGCAGGCCCTGACCCGACACAACATCACTGAAAGTGATGCCATCTACCCCCCGGCCAGTGCCGTGACCAAAGCCATTGATAGTGCCCTGGCCCAGCTCTACCAGCAGAGCAACCAGTTGGTGCTTCGAGCGCTGAAGTCATATCCCCCCACCATGGCGGGGGTGGAATGGCTTAGCCGGCACAATGCAATCATCGTCAAGAAAACGGTAACCCGCCGTCGAATCAAGTCTCAAACACCTGACTTCCTGGATGAGTACACCATTAAAGATCGCGCCACCCAGGAGGTGCTCTGGTATGCACACTTTCACTACAGTACCAATTGGACGCCCGACAAATTCATTCTGTCGGCTCGTTTGAAAACACCAGAAGAGCAAAGCCTTGGCCTTGCCGCCGACTCAGTAAAAGGCTTGAACCGCGCGCAAACCGTCGCGTTTCACCGCAGTGAGATCAGCCTGCAGGAAGCTCGCAAGTTGTTTTTCGAGCGCCCGAAATCCGAGTCCAGCCGCTAACCGACGATAGAGGGCGGCATGCAACTTGCTGCGCCAGTGCCATACCCTGACACTGGTTTCCCCATGTTGCATTCGCACCTGACCACCCTCAATGCCGTGTCGCTGGTCCTGACCACCTTCAAGGATCAGGGCCTGCCGAGCGACGTGCTACTGGCCGGCAGCGGTATTGGCGTGGCGGATCTGCGCCACGCTGATACGCGCATCACAACGTGCCAGGAGATGCGCGTCTGCGCCAACGCCGTGGCCTTGCGCCAGGACATTGGCCTGGAACTGGGCCAGCGCATGCATGTGTCGAGCTACGGCTTGCTCGGCTATGCGCTGCTCACCAGTGCCACCTTAGGTGACGCTTTGCGCCTGGCACTGCGCTATCCGGCGCTGTTGGGAACACTTTTCGAGCTCAGCTTGGTGGAAGATGGCGAGCAGATCTGGCTGACCGCTGGCGACTATCGGGAAAACCCCGAGTTGGCGGCGTTCAACGTTGAGTTTTGTTTGGTGTCGATGAAGGTCATCTGCGATGACTTGCTTGGCCGCTCGCTACCGCTTCGTGAAGCGCGCTTCGATTACGCGGCGCCGGATTACCACGTCCGTTACACGGAATGTTTCGACTGCCCTTTACAATTTGACGCGCTGACCAATGGCTTTGCTTTCGACCGGCAGTGGCTGCAACAACCTCTTCCATTGGCGGACGCCATCACCCACCGAGCCATGGCTGAGCGCTGCCGCAAACAGAACTCCGAATTCACCGGGCGCCAGGCTTGGCTCAATCGCGTGCGCCAACTGCTGGCTGATCAACTGCACGCCGCTCCCGGGCTAAATGGCCTGGCGGCACAGATGAACTGCTCAGCCCGAACGCTACGCCGGCACCTGCACGCATTGGGTTGCAGCTACCAGCAACTGCTCGATGAACTGCGATTTGAGCAGGCTAAGCAGTGGCTGGCGCAGGACCAAATGCCGATACATCAGATCGCCGAACAACTGGGCTTCAGTGAGACCGCGAGCTTTCGCCACGCGTTTGTGCGCTGGAGTGGTGTGGCGCCCAGCCTGATGCGCCATTAATGGGCGAATTGCGGTCACTTCCTTTGGCCACATTTATCCCCTTCTGGCCGTCCCTGCCATTCTCTTGAGCGACCCGCACCGCAACACTGCAAGGCACAACAATGAGCCTGCGGGGAGTACCCATGCTGACGATCTACTCCGACGATCACCATCTGCACCATGGACGCTGTGAATTGATGGACGGGCAACTAATGCCCTGTTTCGAGATGCCCTCTCGCGCCGACCATGTACTGCAAAGAGTCAAGGACCGTGAACTCGGCCCGGTTCAGGCACCGCAGGACTTCGGCCTGGCACCACTGCAACGCATTCACAGCCGCGATTACCTCGACTTTTTCAAAGGCGCCTGGGACCGCTGGACTGAATATGGCCAGGACGGCGATTTGCTGCCCTACACCTGGCCTGCTCGTACCTTGCGCCGGGTATTGCCCACCAGCCTGCATGGCCAGTTGGGCTACTACAGCTTCGATGGTGGCGCACCGATCACCGCCGGTACCTGGCAAGCGGCGTACAGCGCAGCGCAAGTGGCGCTCACCGCACAGCAGGCCATCCAGCAAGGCGCCCACAGTGCCTTCGCCTTGTGCCGCCCGCCGGGTCACCACGCAGCTGGCGACTTGATGGGCGGTTATTGCTACCTCAACAACGCGGCGATTGCCGCACAAGCGTTCCTCGACCAAGGCCACAAGAAGGTGGCGATCATCGACGTGGACTACCACCACGGCAACGGCACCCAGTCGATTTTCTATGAACGCAGCGACGTGCTATTCACCTCGATCCACGGCCACCCGGAAGCGGAGTTCCCATTCTTCCTCGGCTATGCCGACGAGCTGGGCGAAGGCGTCGGGGAAGGTTTCAATTTCAACTACCCGCTGCCCGCCGGAACCGGCTGGGATCAGTGGAGCGCAGCGTTGGAAGAGGTGTGCAAGCAAACTGAACGCTACGGCGCCGACGTCATCGTGGTGTCCCTGGGCGTGGACACGTTCAAGGACGACCCGATTTCACAGTTCAAACTCGACAGCCCGGACTACTTGGCCATGGGCCGGCGACTCGCACGCCTGGGCAAGCCCACGCTGTTCGTGATGGAAGGCGGCTACGCTGTCGAAGAAATCGGCATCAATGCCGTCAACGTTCTTGAAGGTTTCGAATCAGAAGGAGCCGCCCGATGAAGATGCTCACCTCACTGGCCCTGTGCGCCGCCGTTTTGAGCGGCGCTGTGCAGGCCGAAGAAAAAACCCTAAAGGTCTACAACTGGTTCGACTACATCACACCCAAGGCACTTGAAGACTTCAAGGCGCAGAACCCGAAGATCAAGCTGGTCTACGACATCTTCGACACCAACGAAGCCCTGGAAGCCAAGCTGCTCACCGGTAACTCAGGCTATGACGTGGTGGTGCCGTCCAACGTGTTCCTCGCCAAGCAGATCGAAGCCGGGGTGTTCCAGCCCCTGGACCGCAGCCAGTTACCCAACTGGAACCACCTCGACCCCAAGCTGATGAAGCTGATCGAAGCCAACGACCCCGGCAACAAATTTGCCGTGCCCTACATGTACGGCACCATCCTGATCGGCTTCAACCCGGACAAGGTCAAGGCGGTGCTTGGGCCGAACGCGCCGGTGGACAGTTGGGACCTGATCTTCAAGGAAGAAAACATCAGCAAGCTCAAGCAATGCGGCGTCGCCTTGCTCGACTCGCCCTCGGAAATCCTTCCGCTGGCCCTGCAGCACCTGGGGCTGGACCCCAACAGCAGCAACCCCAAGGACTACGTCAAGGCTGAAGCGCTGTTGATGAAGATCCGCCCCTACATCACCTACTTCCACTCGTCCAAGTACATGGCCGATATCGCCAACGGCGACATCTGCGTGGCCGTGGGTTACTCGGGCAGCTTCTCCCAAGCCGCCAACCGTGCCAAGGAAGCCAAGAACGGCGTGATCGTGGACATGCGTCTGCCCAAGGAAGGCGCGCCGATCTGGTTCGATATGCTCGCCATTCCCAAAGGCGCGCAAAACCCGCAGGACGCCTACACCTTCATCAACTACCTGCTGCAACCCCAGGTGATCGCGCCGATCAGCGATTTTGTCGGCTACCCCAACCCGAACAAGGATGCGACGGAGCAGGTTGATCCGACGATTCGCAACAACCCCAACCTGTACCCGACCGAGGCGGCCATGGCCACGCTCTACACCTTGAAACCCCTGGGCCGTGACGCCGAACGCGCCAGGACACGGGCATGGACCAAGATCAAGTCGGGAACCTGATGCTGTGGGAGCGGAACTACTCGCTCCCATAAGTGCTACAGGACATCCAGAAAAATCCGCCGGCCAGACGGTGTGCTGATCGGTGCACGGTAGACTCGTGTGCTGCGACCAGCCCCCCTCTCGGCCTGCTCAAAGACACGGCCCAATCTGCGCTGGCTGGCTAACTTCAAGTGGGCCGTGGAGGGCTGGTCTTGCGAAGTGTCCGGTGCAGGGTAGTGAAAGTGGGCGTACCAGAGGGGACGGTGGTCCTCCAACCCGTCCAACACCGCGAACTCCTGCAGGAAGTCCACCGTGCCGTCGATGGTTTCCTCCTCACGGCCATTGAGCCGGCTGATACTGACTACCTGCTGTTCAAGCAGGTATTGAACATCGCCTACGGTCGGTGTCTGGCTGCGCCGGGTCAAATCGATACGCCGGCGACGACCGTTGACGCGCAGTTCAGCAGCTGTTGCTCGCAATTGAAGGACCAACGCGGCAGAGTCCGCAGTAGCGAGGCGCTGAGTAAATTGCACGAGCACCTTGGCGGCATTGTCCAACGTTTGAGCCAAGCGCTCGAACCGTTCCTCAACTTCGACAGGTGGCGTGCCGGGCAAAATGGCTTCACCTGCCTCCCTGTTGACTTGAGTCAGTGCGGCTCGGGCTGCATCAAATGCCTTACACCCGCGAACACTCAGCCCTTCCACTTCACGCTTGAACCGGGGCGATCGGCTGATCTCCCAGATACCTTCGGCATTGCTCGAGATCTCAGGTCCAACAGCCTCCGGGTGGTCGGGGCTGTCGACCAATCGGTGCACCGAAACATTGATATTGATAACCGGGTGGATGCGATTGTGCGACAACACGTGAATGTGGTTCTCGTCTTTGTTGTAGATGAGCAGGGAATTGAAGAGATGCAGGCCCTTATGGACACCCTCACGAATCAGTTCCCCCACCCGGTACGGGCGTCGTAGTGCAGCCAACCGATGTTGCTGTAAAGCCGAAAGCGCCTGGCGGGCACCTGCCCAACTGACATCCAGACGCTTAACCCGTGGGTGCATTTGAACAGGTTCTACGCTCTGCGACAGGACAGGATAAACCAGCAGCAAGGCCACACTGCGCATCAGGCCATTGTCTGCGCGCCACGCGCTATCAGCGTCGGCGGCGAGTAACACATTGAACGGACTACCGACCAGCGCCTGTCTCGCCCGAAACAGGTCGGCGAAGGGTTTGGGCAACGCTGGCCCCGACGCGGGCGGAGTCATTACTTGCTGCAAAACCTGTGTCGACCCCGGTCGGAAAACCAACCAGGGCCCCGACTCATCGCTCTGGGCACCAATCAGATAACCCGACTCATCCGTCAAACGCCGGAATACCATCGGCTCACCCTGCACATGACGATGGGTCGCATAGGTTTTCACTGCCACGCGCAGGCGGTTATAGCCATCAAGCGTGATTCCCGCCAGGCCCTGAAAGCTGCACTCCAATGCCACCCGACACAACTGCAGAGCCATGTCCCGAGCAAAACAGGCCTGGTGTGCACTGCCATCGTCCGGCAGCGTGTCGAGCAGGGTTGGCGCGCAGTATTTTTGGTGAGCCCCGGCCATCGCCGCCAAGAGCTTGCTATAGGCCAGTCGGCCTTCAGCACAAGCATCCTTCAACCAGGTCGGGAGCTGTTGGCGTAATGTTTCCTGTTCGGGATCCTGCTGGAAGAAATCACGGAACCGTGTAGCCCAGGCCAGTTGCCGATCCAGATGTTCAAGGCGCGGTGGTTCACTGAGGTCAATCGCGTCAATTCGCTGCAACATCGCTTCCAGCGCGCACAACGCCCAGCCTTCAAAAACGTCATGTTCCAGCCGTTCCGCGTTTTCCAGCACGTGATCCGGCAGAGCCGGCACAAACGTCTCAAGGCCAAACCCCAAGGAGTAGACCAGGGTTTTGTTGTCGCCCACGATCACCAACGCGAGGTCGTTGGGGCGCCCCAAGGCGTATGTCTCAAACGCCGGCGTTCGCTCGCCGCTGTCGGGAAAGGCAAGTACCGCTTGAAGCATGCGGCGAGTAATGGGGTCAGTCTGTTTATGCAGGACTCTGCGCAGTCGCTGCGCAAGCAGCTGCGTCAACCGCTCCCAGCGGCTTTCTGACGTTGTGTCGGTGGCGCAGAAAAAATCGACCAAACTCTCGGCGTAATACTCCAGCACGGACTCAGGATCGGCATCGAGCTGGATTTGAGTAACGCCAAGCGTGCCCAGGGTCGGGCGCAAGGCGAACAGTTGGCAGATACGCAGCTGCAGTGAATCAACAGCCGTTAATGGGGAAAGCAGGTCGGGCATGATCGTTTACCGTGCACAGTACAGAGGGATCCATCACGGTAATGACCTCGTCTCCTGGCAGGACGGTAGTTAGTTATCCGGGCTGCCACGCGGCACGCAGACGCTTCAGTGCGAGTGTGATAGCCGCCTCGGGTACGGCGGCAAACCCCATCACCAGGCCCGCGCGCTGATCCGGTGGCGTGCTGGAGTGCGACAACCAGTAGCTGCTCAAACCGTTGACCTCAACCCCCACGTCATGAGCCTGGTCGAGCAGTTGTTGTTCGCGCGCCAGGCTGTTCACCCGCACGGTCAGGTGCAACCCCGCCGCCACGCTGGGCAGCTCGCCGACACCCGGCAAATCATCAGGCCAGCCCGCCAGCAATACGTTGCGCCGACTTAAGGCCGCTCGGCGCATACGGCGGATATGCCGCTGAAAGTGCCCCGCCGCCATGAACTCGGCCATCACCGCTTGGGTGCTGATTTCCGAGTGGCGCATGTCCACCGCGCGGCGACGAGCAAAAGCGTCCACCAAACCCGGCGGCAGCACCAGGTAACCCAGGCGCAAGGCCGGAAACGCCACCTTGCCGAAGGTGCCGACGTAGAGCACGCGACCGTTGCGATCCAACGCAGCCAAGGGCGACAGGGGCGCGCCGCTGTAGCGGTACTCGCCATCGTAGTCGTCCTCGATGATCCAGCCGCCCGTGCGTTCCGCCCAGGCCAGCAATTCCAGGCGCCGTGCCAGGCTCATCACCACGCCCAGAGGGTACTGATGGGACGGCGTGACATAGGCCACACGGCAGTCATCCAGCGTGTTGAGCACTTGGCAGTCGATGCCCTCGCCATCCACCGGCACGCCGTGCAATTTCCCTCCAGCCAGAGCGAACGCATGACCTGCCGCGCGATACCCCGGGTTTTCCACAGCAACCCCGTCGCCGGGCTCCACCAGCAACTGTGCACAAAGGCTAATCGCTTGCTGTGCACCACTGGTGATCACAATTTGCTCAGCGGAGCACTGCATGCCTCGGGAGCTGCGCAGGTAAGCGGCGATCAAACCGCGCAATCGGCCGTCACCCGCCGGGTCGCCGTAGCACAGTTGTTCCAGGTCCGGTTTGCGCCAGAAAGCCGCATTCAGCTTGGCCCACACCTCGAACGGAAACAGATCAAATGCCGGCACACCCACGCGAAAGGCCCGCGGCGGCCCGGAGGGTGGCTGCGGCAAATGGTTACTTTGTACCCGACCCAAGCCGCCGCTGTGGATAACTTCACAGTCCAAATCTTCGGGCAATTTTGCCCATTTTGTGGATAAGGTTGGGGATAAGCCTGTTGAAAACCCTGTGGACAGTTTTGTGGGTAACTTTTTGGCCGTGGGCAGTTGCGCAACATAAGTGCCATCACCGACCCGACTTTCGATAAAACCTTCGGCGTACAGCTGATCGTAGGCACGCACCACACTGTTGCGCGAGATCGACAACGCCGCCGCCAAGTCACGCGTGGCGGGCAAGCGCGTGCCACTGACCAGTCGCCCATCCAGCACACGCTGGCGCAGGGCTTCATACAATTGGCGTGTCAGCCCCTGGCGCCGGTCCAGCTCGATACCGGCGGGGTTGAAGGACAACGGCGGTGTAATGGGCGACATATTGGACCTATGAAATGGACGCCAGATGGCTCTTTCAACGAGCCATTAGCCTGCCTAGGATGCAGGCATTCGCCAAGGAAAATTTCCATGTACACACCTCGCGCCTTTGCCCTCGACGACTTGCCCGAACTGCATCAACTGATCCAGCACACCCGCCTGGCGCAGCTGGTGACCGTTGGCGAACAAGGCCTGCTGGCCAGCCACCTGCCGCTGCTGCTCAATCCCGACGAAGGCCCGAATGGCACGCTCTACGGGCACTTGGCCAAGGCCAATCCGCAGTGGAAAGACTTGCAGAACGGCAGCGACGCCCTGGTGATCTTTGCTGGCGCCGAGGCTTACATCAGCCCGGCGTTTTACCCGGCCAAGGCCGAGCACGGCAAAGTAGTGCCCACCTGGAACTACATCGCGGTGCACGCCTACGGCAAGGCCGAGGTGTTCACCGATGCAGAGCGTTTGCTCAACCTGGTCAGCGCCCTCACCGACCGCCACGAAGGCAGCCGCGCCCAGCCGTGGAAAGTCAGCGACGCCCCGGCCGACTACATCGACGGCATGCTCAAGGCCATTGTCGGCTTCGCCCTGCCGATGGAACGCCTGATCGGCAAGCGCAAACTCAGTCAGAACCGCAGCCCGGCCGATATCGCCGGTGTGCGCAAAGGCCTGGCCACCAGCGCCGACGTGCGCGACCAAAACCTCGCCCGCTTTATTCCCCAAGGAGTCGCAGAATGAGCCAGATCGATATCCGCCAAGTCACCGCCGCCGACCACGCGGCTTGGTTGCCGCTGTGGCAGGCGTACTTGAAGTTCTACAACACCGAATTGCCGGATGCCGTGAGCCAAAGCACCTGGCAACGCCTGATCGACGACCGTGAGCCGACGCACTCGGCGCTGGCCTGGCAGGACGGCAAGGCAGTGGGCATGGTCAACTTCATCTACCACCGCTCCAACTGGAGCATTGAAAACTCCTGCTACCTGCAGGACCTGCTGGTGGACCCAGCCCAACGCGGCACCGGCGTGGGCCGCAAATTGATCGAATTCGTCTACGCCACTGCCAAGGCCGATGGTTGCTGCAAGGTGCATTGGCTGACCCACGAAACCAACGCCACCGCGATCCAACTCTACGAACGCATCGCCGAACGGCCAGGTTTCATCCAATTTCGCAAAGGTCTTTAAGGAGCGCAGCATGCCCATTTCCCCCGCTGACTGGAAAGGTGTCCCGGCGCCGACCGTGCAATTGCTTGAAGGGCGTTTTATCCGCTTGGAAAAACTCGACCCGGCGCGCCATGGCGACGAACTGTTCCAGGCGCTCCAAGGCCCCGGCGCCGACCCCAAGCTATGGGACTATCTGCCTTACGGCCCTTTCCCGGAGCGCAGTGCATTCAATGACTGGCTCAACAACCACGCGGCACACAGCGACCCGTATTTTTTCAGCGTGATCGACCGCAAGACCGGTCAGGTGCAGGGCATCCTCAGCTTGATGTCCATCGTGCCGGCCCAAGGGCGCATCGAGATCGGCCACGTCACCTTCGGCGCGCCGATGCAGCGTTCGCCAAAAAGCACCGAGGCGGTGTACCTGCTGGCCAAACACGCGTTCGAGCAGGGTTATCGTCGCCTGGAGTGGAAGTGCAACAACGGCAACGCCCGCTCCAAATACGCGGCCGAGCGGTTGGGCTTCACCTTTGAAGGCGTGTTCCGCCAGCACATGGTGGTGAAGGGTCAGAACCGGGATACCGCGTGGTATTCGATCATCGACTCGGAATGGCCGGCGGTTGGTGCGGGATTTGAAGCATGGTTGTCAGAAGGGAACCAGACTGGCTCAGGTCAGTTGAAGACATTGGCTGAGTGCCGAGCCTGACCCTCCCAGGCGGAACACCGGCGGGAGCGAACTTGCCTGCGATACAGACAACTCCCGCAAACCACAGTCCCATAGCCTGACAGTTAACCTCACGCCCCCTCGCTAAATTCCCGACCTCATCTATCAGAGGTCGGGATTTCATGCCCTTTTCACTCAAGCAACTCGCACGCAGCATCATCCTTTTGATGGGTGTTGCCAGCGCTCAACTCATCCAGGCACAGGCCGGCACGCCCGTTCAGCTTCCAGTTGGGCTGCCCGATTACAGCTATGCATCGTATGAGCCGGTTATTGAGCGCGACCCTATCGACGGCTACTTCTACAACCAGGCCACTACCCACAATGGTCGCCAGGTCGCCCAAGTGCTGGAGCCCGCACTGAGTCGCTTGCTCGAGTCTGGCGAGCTGACCTCCGAAGAGATCAAGGCGCTGGAAAAGCTCGGGTACGAGCTTGCCCAGGCACCGGGAGGCATGGGGGCTGCCCTTGAACAAGTGGCGGGCAGCCAAAATGCCAACCTCGCCGGCGCAACCCAAAACACCACGCAACACATCAGCAACCAGTTGCTCTCCACTCTGCGCACGCTGGCGGTCGATGAGGACGGCCACTTCTGGGTGCAAAGTCTGGGCAATGATGGCACCCAGAGCGGTAGTGCCGGCCTGAAATACGGCACCCAAGGCCTGTTGCTGGGCGCCGACTGGGCGTTGGACCACGCCTGGCGCGCTGGTGTGATGGGTGCAAAGTCCACCACCAAGTTGGATGCCCAACGGTTTGCCGGCGAATTGGACAGCTGGCACCTGGGTGGCTACGCCGTGCGCCAGGACGGCCCCCTGGCCCTGCGCCTGGGGGCGATCTACAGCAACCATGGGGGGCAGAACAAACGCAACGTCGAGCTGCTCAATTACAAGGAACAACTCAAGGGCAAATACAGTGCCCAAAGCCAGACCTTGTTCTCTGAACTGGGCTACCAGTTAGGCGATGAAGCGCTCAGCGTCGAGCCCTTCGCCAGCCTCGGCTACCAGCGCTATCACCGCGACAGCTTCAAGGAACAGGGCGGTATAAGCGCATTGAACGTCGGCCCGCAAACGCAGCAAAACTTCAGCAGTACCTTTGGCCTGCGCCTTGCCACGCTGTACCGGTTCGATAACCGGATGACCCTCAGCCCTCACTTGAGCACCGGCTGGAAACACCTCTACGGCGGCGTCGACAGCCAAGTGCGCCAGTCCTATCGGCATGCACCCGGACTCATCGATGACTTCACCATCGACGGGGCCGCACTGGACCGCAACAGCCTGAGCTTGCGGGCCGGCTTGGACCTCGCACTGTCAACCGAGCACAGCGTGGGCCTCACCTACACAGGTGAATCAGGTACCAGCAGTCGCAGCCAAGGGCTGATGGGTGAGTGGAAGATGGCGTTTTAACCGCCTTTACTGGATGACTTCTCCCGCAGGCACAAAGCAGCGCGCCTGACATTCAGGGGCCTGTTCCCCTCGCTATATTCCGGCCTCCTGCTCACAAGAGGTCGGACTACCATGCTACTGACACTTCCCTACTTCGCGCCCTTCAACGCATTGCTGACCTATGGCGCCCAGCCAATCATCCAGGCAGTGAAGAGCGCCGCTGCAGCCCCCGAACCCGTGCCTGATCGGCCGCCACTTGCCCCCAAGGCCAGTACCTTCAAGACCAGCCTCATCTCCGTGACCTGCAACCAGTCCATGAATCGAACGATGGACCTCGACACGTTCGCCAGCCTGCTCCCAGCCGAAACAAAACCGGGAGCCAGCGCCTCCTTGCGCGGCATCGAACTCATCAACAGCGCAACCGGGTCGATCACCGGCAACAACGATGGCCTGCGCGGCAGTGGCCTGGCGTCGGTTTGGCTTGAGAACCATGGGGTCATTCGTTGCAACAATGGCCATGGCGTAAAGCTCAACGGCGACAAGGCCGATGAGGTCGTCAACCACGGCTTGATTGCGGGAGGCAATGGGATAGCGATGGACATGGGCGGTGGCGATGACACCTTGATCATCAAGCACGGTAGCCGGTTCCACGGTGCAATAGACGGTGGCAGCGGCACCAACCAAGTGATCCTGGAGGACGACAAAGGCGGCACGTTCGACGGCGCCAAACAGATGCAGCACCTGTGGGTAGCCACCGGCACCTGGACCCTCACCGGTGCCGTTGAGGCCAACCAGCAAGGCAAGGTCTATAGCGGTGCAACGCTGATCAATCACAGCACGATCGGCGGGTCGATGACTGTCGAGCCAGAGGCTACCTACTCCGGCGGCACGGTCGCCAACCTCGATGTCGCGGGCACGTTGCGAATGAGCCCCGCTACCCGCATCAACAACGACCTGCGCATGCAGGTCGGTTCAACCTTGGCCTTCACTCCAGGAACCGACAAAACCTTGAGCGTGGGCAACAGCGCCAACTTGAGTGGCGCCACGCTGAATATTCAGGTGAAAAAAGAAAGTGATGCGCTTCTCTCAAAGCCCGTACGCATCATCGAAGCCAAGCAGATTGAAGGCCAATTCAGCGAAATCACCAGCAACCTGAAAACCCTGACGCCGGTATTGAACTACACGCAAGACGGCGTTTTCGTTAGCTTCAAACGCAACGCCTGACCGCCAAATTCCAGGCAAAAAAAGGGGGGCACCTGCCCCCCCGAGGATTAAACGGTCGCGTTGAAGGCTAGGGATCAGCCTTCAATTTCAATCAGGATTTCGCCAGGGTTGACCCGGTCGCCCTTGGCCACATGAACAGCGGTCACCTTGCCGGCAATCGCTGCCTGCACTTCGGTTTCCATCTTCATGGCTTCGGTGATCAACACCGCCTGGCCGGCCTTGACCACATCACCTTCCTTAACCAGCACATCGACAATATTGCCCGGCATCGCCGTGCTGACATGGCCTGGCTCGGTGGCGTGCTTGCGCTTGCTGCCGCCGCTGCTGACAAATTCATTGAGCGGTTCAAACACCACTTCTTCCGGCATACCGTCGATGGACAGGTAGAAGTGGCGCTTGCCTTCAGCCTTCACGCCCACACCGGTGATGTCTACGCGGTAGCTTTCGCCGTGCACGTCGATGACGAACTCAGTCGGTACGCCTTCGCCACCGGCACGGGCCACGCCGCCAGCTTCAGGAATCGGCAACAGCACTTCCGGTGCCAGGGTGCCGGCGTCGCGCTCTTCGAGGAACTTGCGGCCGATGTCCGGGAACATGGCGTAGGTCAGCACGTCTTCCTCGGACTTGGCCAACGCGCCAATCTCACCGCGCAGTTTGGTCATTTCCGGCTTGAGCAAGTCGGCCGGGCGCACGTCGATCACTTCTTCGCTGCCGATGGCCTGGCGGCGCAGTTGCTCGTTCACGGTACCCGGCGCCTTGCCGTAGCCGCCTTGCAGGTACAGCTTCACTTCGTTGGTGATGGTCTTGTAGCGCTCGCCGGCCAGCACGTTGAAGAACGCCTGGGTGCCGACAATTTGCGAAGTCGGGGTCACCAGCGGCGGGAAGCCCAAGTCTTCACGCACACGCGGGATCTCGGCCAGCACTTCGCTCATCCGGTTGAGGGCGCCCTGCTCTTTCAACTGGTTGGCCAGGTTGGAAATCATCCCGCCCGGTACCTGGTTGACTTGCACACGGGTGTCCACCGCAGTGAATTCGCTTTCGAACTGGTGGTACTTCTTGCGCACGGCGTAGAAGTACAGGCCGATCTCTTGCAGCAGCTCCAGGCTCAGGCCCGTATCGAACTCGCTGCCCTTAAGGGCGGCGACCATCGACTCGGTGCCCGGGTGGCTGGTGCCCCAGGCGAAGCTGGAAATGGCGGTGTCGATGTGGTCGGCACCGTTTTCGATGGCCTTGAGTTGGCACATCGCAGCCAAACCCGCGGTGTCATGGGAGTGGATGAAAATCGGCAGGTTCTGCTCGGCTTTCAGCGCCTTGACCAGTTCGCCGGTGGCGTAAGGGGTCAGCAGGCCGGCCATGTCCTTGATCGCGATGGAGTCGCAGCCCATGGATTCCAGCTGCTTGGCCTGGGCCACAAACGCCTCGACGGTGTGCACCGGGCTGGTGGTGTAGGCGATGGTGCCTTGGGCGTGTTTGCCGGCGGCTTTCACCGCTTCGATGGCCACGCGCAGGTTACGCACGTCGTTCATCGCATCGAAGATACGGAACACGTCGATACCATTCACGGCGGCTTTGGCGACGAACGCTTTGACCACGTCGTCGCTGTAGTGGCGGTAGCCCAGCAGGTTCTGGCCACGCAGCAGCATTTGCAGGCGCGTGTTAGGCAACGCGGCGCGCAGTTTGCGCAGGCGCTCCCACGGGTCTTCTTTCAGGAAGCGTACGCAAGCGTCAAAGGTCGCGCCGCCCCACACTTCCAGGGACCAGTAGCCGACTTTGTCGAGCTTGTCGCAGATCGGCAGCATGTCATCAGTGCGCATGCGGGTGGCCAGCAACGATTGGTGAGCGTCGCGCAGGATGGTGTCGGTTACGAATATTTTCTTAGTCATTGTTCTATTCCTCACAGGCCTGCGTGGGCGGCGATGGCGGCGGCGATGGCCAGGGCCAGCTCTTCGGGTTTGCGCTTGATCGAGTAGTTGGTCAGTTCAGGGTGGGCTTCAACGAAGCTGGTGTTGAACTGGCCGCTGCGGAATTCCGGGTTGCGCAGGATTTCCTGGTAGTAGGCGGCGGTGGTCTTCACGCCTTGCAGGCGCATGTCGTCCAGGGCGCGCAGGCCACGGTCCATGGCTTCTTCCCAGGTCAACGCCCACACCACCAGTTTCAGGCACATGGAGTCGTAGAACGGCGGGATGGTGTAACCGGTGTAGATCGCCGTGTCGGTACGCACGCCGGGACCGCCCGGGGCGTAGTAACGGGTGATCTTGCCGAAACTCGGCAGGAAGTTGTTCTTCGGGTCTTCAGCGTTGATACGAAACTGCAACGCGAAACCACGGTGCTGGATGTCTTCCTGTTTCACCGACAGCGGCAGGCCCGAGGCGATGCGAATTTGCTCACGGACGATGTCGATACCGGTGATTTCTTCGGTGATGGTGTGTTCCACCTGCACCCGGGTGTTCATCTCCATGAAGTACACCTCGCCCTCGGCGAGCAGGAACTCCACGGTGCCGGCATTCTCGTAGCCCACGGCCTTGGCCGCGCGCACCGACAGGTCACCGATGTAGGCGCGCTGTTCCGGGGTCAGCTGCGGGCTGGGGGCAATTTCGATGAGCTTCTGGTTACGACGCTGGATCGAGCAATCGCGCTCGAACAGGTGCACGACATTGCCGAAGCTGTCACCGAGGATCTGCGCCTCGATGTGCTTGGGGTTGACTATGCATTTTTCCAGGAACACTTCCGCCGAACCGAAGGCCTTGGTGGCTTCGGAGATGACGCGGGGGAAGGCTTGTTCAAGTTCTTCGCGGCTGTTGCAACGACGGATACCGCGACCGCCACCACCGGAGGTGGCCTTGAGCATGACCGGGTAGCCGATACGGTCGCCTTCGGTAAGGGCCTCGGCGATGTCAGCGACGTTGCCTTCGGTGCCAGGCGTCACCGGTACGCCGGCCTTGATCATGCTGCGGCGCGCTTCGGTCTTGTCGCCCATGCGGCGAATCACTTCAGCGGACGGGCCGATGAATTTCACCCCACGTTCGGCACAGATGTCCGCCAGTTCGGCGTTTTCCGACAGAAAGCCATAGCCAGGGTGCAGCGCATCACAACCGGTTTCCACGGCCAGGTTCACCAGCTTGCGCGGGTTCAGGTAACCGGCCAGGGGCTCGGCACCAATGCTGTGGGCCTCGTCGGCACGTTTGACGTGCAACGCGTGGCGGTCGGCGTCGGAGTAGACCGCGACCGAGCGAATGCCCATCTCGGCGCAGGCACGCACGATTCGTACGGCAATCTCACCACGGTTGGCGATCAGGATCTTTTTTATCACTTGGAAATTCCCTTGAGCCGATTGCTGCGTTCTTCGACCCACTAGACCCGGGTCGACGCGTGACCAAATGTTTCATGACAGTCGCGAGACACACACTAAGCCCGCAGAGGGATTAACAAAAATCAATAATTATTGGGTCGTGCATAAGTAAAGACTTATAGTTGGCCGAACGGCCTCGGGCAAAAGGAATTGAAATATGCGTAAGTCATTGATGCGTATGACATTGCGTCAATTGCAGATCTTCAATGAAGTGTGCGATTTGCGTTCGTACAGTCGCGCTGCCGAGGAAATGTCCCTCACACAACCGGCTGTAAGCCTACAAATTCGTCAGCTGGAAGAGCTGATCGGCCAGCCGCTGTTCGACTATGTTGGCAAAAAACTCTACATGACCGAGGCCGCCGAAGCGCTGCAGCGAGCCAGTCGCGATATTTTCGGGCGCCTGGAAAACCTCGACATGCAGCTGTCGGACATGCAGGGCTCACTGCAGGGCCAGTTGAAACTGGCGATTGAATCCAGCGCCAAGTACTTCGTGCCGCACCTGTTTGCCGCCTTCAAGCGTCAGCATCCGGAGGTGCAATTGCACCTGACGGTGGTCAATCGCGGCCAGGTGATCCGCAGACTTTCGGACAACCGGGATGACCTGGTGATCATGTCCATGGTGCCCCAAGACATGGGCCTGGAATTCCTGCCGTTTCTCAACAACCCAATCGTTGCGGTGGCGCCGCTCGATCACCCCTTGAGCCTGCAAGGCCCGCTGCGCCTGCAAGACCTTGAGCCCTACACGCTGCTGATCCGCGAATCGGGTTCCGGCACACGGCTGGCCTGCGAGGAGTATTTCAAGGAAAAACGCGTGCACTTCACCCAAACGGTGGAAGTGGCCTCGGCCGAGGCGCAGCGTGAGTGTGTATGCGCGGGATTGGGCGTGGCCCTGCTGACGCGTCACGCGGTCAACATGGAGCTGGCCACCGGCGGACTCAAAGAGCTGCCGGTGGAGGAACTGCCGCTGTACCGCAGCTGGTGCCTGGTGCAGGCCAAGGCCAAACGCCTGTCACCGGTGGCCCACGCGTTCCTGGGCTTTATCCGCAGCGAACGGGCACAGATCAGCGTGTTGGCTGAGCGTTTCGCTGGGCAGCCACGGGTGCCTGCCAATGCAGTTCCGGGTAGTCACTGATGCTTTGGAGCAATTGGCGCTCTTCACAACGATCTTCGATTGCGCGACGGAACGCCATGCGGCGCTGGTCTTCCTGCTGACGACGGGTTTTTACGGCGCTGTTGCTGTCTTCGTAGGGACGGGCCATTTCGAGTCTCCCAATGCGAGTACGGGAGCTCAGGATGGCCTTGGGCGGTTACGGTTTGGCGGCACACGTATTACAAAAGAGTGAACATTGGACTGCGGCCAACCTGTCAGTCGTCGAGGGCTTTGACGGACTTGGGCGACAACCGCAGGCTGCGCAAGCTGCGTTTCACGCTCTTGAGATGGTTGACCAAACTCGGCCCGCGCGCCATGGCCACGCCCATCGCCAGTACGTCAATCACCACCAAGTGGGCGATACGCGAGGTCAGCGGAGTGTAGATCTCGGTGTCTTCATGCACATCGATCGCCAGGTTGACCGTGGACAGCTCCGCCAACGGCGTCTGGCTCGGGCACAGGGTAATCAGGGTCGCGCCGCTTTCACGCACCAGGTTGGCAGTGATCAGCAGGTCCTTGGAGCGACCGGACTGGGAAATGCAGATCGCCACGTCGGTAGGCTTCAACGTCACTGCCGACATCGCCTGCATGTGCGGGTCGCTGTAGGCCGCTGCGGTGAGCAGCAGGCGGAAGAACTTGTGCTGGGCATCCGCCGCAACAGCGCCCGAAGCACCGAAACCATAGAACTCGACGCGCTGGGCCTGGGACATGGCGGTCACGGCCTTTTGCAGCTCGATTGGGTCGAGCTTCTCGCGCACTTCCATCAAGGTGTGCAACGTGGTGTCGAAGATTTTCAGGCTGTAGTCGGCGACCGAATCGTCTTCGTGGATCGCGAACTGCCCAAAGCTCGCACCGGCAGCCAGGCTTTGGGCCAGTTTGAGCTTCAAGTCCTGGAACCCGGAGCAACCGATGGCGCGGCAGAAGCGCACGATGGTCGGCTCGCTGATGCCCACGCTGTGGGCCAGGTCGGCCATGGAACTGTGCATCACAGCCGCAGGGTCAAGCAGCACGTGATCGGCAACCTTGAGTTCCGATTTGCGTAACAGGTGGCGCGACTGGGCGATATGTTGCAACAGGTTCAAAGGGCAGGACTCTTGTTATGGGCAGGGCCAGGGATGTAGCAAGCTTGTAGTTATACTACAAGAATTGTCGTTTTGCCCGTCCGACGCATCACTAAATCGCCCTGCTGCCCTCTGAATCAAAGGGCGCAGGCTTTGTAGCCGCAAGGGCGCCCTAGGCTACGCTAAGGAAAATCTGCATTTTTCCGTAACAATTCTGCCAAGCCATCGGCCTGCATCGGCCGGCTGATGAGGTAGCCCTGTACTTCATCGCAACGTTCCCCCCGCAGGAAGTCCAGCTGCTGCTGATCCTCCACGCCCTCAGCCACCACTTTCAATGCCAAGCCGTGAGCCATGGCGATGATTGCCCGAGTGATCGCCGCGTCCTCGCGACCCTGACCCAGCCCACGAATGAAGGTCTGGTCGATCTTCACGTAGTCCACGGGAATACGCTTGAGGTAGCTGAGGGAGGAGTAGCCGGTGCCGAAGTCATCAATGGCCAGCTTCACGCCCAGGTCCCGCAATTGCTGGAAGGTCGCGATGATGTGTTCAACGCTGTCGAGCAATTGGCTCTCGGTCAGTTCCAGCTCGAGGTACTGCGGGTCCAGGCCGGTCTCTTCCAGCACCTGGCGAACCAGGCTGACCAGCTTGCCCTGGCGCAGTTGATGCACCGACAGGTTCACCGACACCCGAATCGGCGCCAGCCCCTGGCGCTGCCATTCACACGCCTGCCAGCAGGCCTGGCGCAGCACGAATTCGCCCAGCGGTACGATCAGCCCGGTCTCTTCGGCCAGACCAATAAAATCGCCTGGCGGCACCATGCCCCACTGCGGATGCTCCCAACGGATCAGCGCCTCGGCCGCGTTGAGCTTGCCGGTGGCCAGGCATAGTTTGGGTTGGTAGAAGACCGTAAGCTGGCGCTCTTCGATGGCCTTGCGCAAATGGTTTTCCAGCTGCAAACGCTCCAGGGTGCTGGCTTGCAGGCTGTCGGTGTAGAACTGGAAGTTATTGCCGCCCAGGTGCTTGGCATGCTGCATGGCCATGTTCGATTGGCTGACCAACGCGGAAATTTCCCGCGCGTTATCCGGTAAAAGACTAACCCCCATCGAGGCACTCACCACCAACTCATGCCCTTCCACCGTCACCGGCACCCGCAGCTTGGCCAGCAGTCGTGTGGCTACTCGTGCCAGGCTCGACAGGTTGCCGTAGGCGTCGAACAGCACGGCGAACTCATCCCCAGACAAGCGCGCAATGGTGTCGGCTTCAGGCAAGGCATTGATCAACCGTCGCGCCATTTTCTGCAGCAACTGGTCGGCGACTTCATGGCCCAGGCTGTCATTGAGCAGCTTGAAGCGGTCCAGGTTGATATGCAGCAACGCCAGGCTACGCCCGCCCTGGCGCACCCGCGCATGAGCCTCGCGCAGCCGCTCGCGGAACAGCGAGCGGTTGGCCAGGCCGGTCAATTCGTCGTAGTGCGTGAGGTAGCGCATGCGCTCTTCGGATTCGCGACGCGCCGACAGATCGGCGAAGAAGCCCACGATATGGCTGACTTTCCCGCGAATATCGCGCACCACATTCAGTTGCAGCCACTGCGGGTACAGCTCGCCGTTCTTGCGCGTTTCCACCAGCTCACCCTGCCAGGTGCCATGGCTGAGCAACGCCTGGCGGATCACCGGAAAGTGCCGGCGGGCATCGCGGCTGCTAGGCAGTTCCACCACATTGCGACCGATCATGTCGTCGATATCAAAACCCGTCACGCGACTGAACGCCTGGTTCACGGCGACCAACACATAGTTCGGGTCAAGAATCACGATGCCTTCACTGGCGGCCTCGAACACCGTCGACGCCAGGCGCTGCTGTTCTTCCAGGGCCTTGTCGGCACTGATATCCCGGCGCGTGCCGAGCATTCGCGTCACTCGCCCGCTGGGTGAACGCTCCACAGCGCGACCACGGTCTTCGATCCATACCCAGTGGCCATCGCCGTGGCGCACACGGTATTCCACCTGATAATCCTCGCTGCGGCCCTTGAGGTGCTCCACCAGGGCGCGCTTGAGCAGCGGCAGATCTTCGGGGTGCAGGCGCGGCTTGAGATGGCTGAGCATGGCCGTGACGTACTCGGGCTCCAGGCCGAACAGTTCTTTGAGCTGGGTGTGGTGGACTTCGTCGGTCTGCAGGTTCCAGTCCCACAGGCCCAGTTCACTGGCTTGCAGGGCCATGGCCAGGCGCGCTTCGCTTTTGTTCAAGGCAAGGCTGGCGGCGTCCAGTTCCTGGCTGCGTTGCGCCACGCGGTCCTGCAGGCCGATTTGTGCATCGCGCAGTTCCTGCTCGACCTGGCGACGTTGCTCGACTTCACGCACCAACTCCAGATTCAACTGCTCGCTGCGCTGCTGGGCCTTCTGTAGATGCTCGATCAACGCCTGGTTCTGAAAACGTCGCAACAGCCCGCGCTGGATCAGGCGGTTGACCTGCCACGCCACCAGGCTCAATGAGGCCAGCAAAATCAGGCCAAGCACGCCCCAGCCCTGCTGCTGCGGGGCGCCATTCCAGAACAGGTAGGCGATAGCCGGCACCAGGCACGGCAAGGCAAACGACAGGAATGCCGGCAGACTCACGGCGTAGGCCACGCTGGCCGACAGCGTTGCGGCGCCGATCAGGCCGAACACCCAGGCCTGTTGCATAAAGCTGTCCACCGGCACCAGTGCAATGGCGGCGATGGCCAAGGTCAGCCCGCTGACCGCCGAGCCCAGCATGAACATGCGTCGCCAGACCGGCTGCGCCTGGCGGCTGGGCATGGCCGAATCGAAGGCCGCCACCTGGATCACACGCATGGCCACCAACGCGAGCAGCCAGACCAGCCAGATGCTGTCGAGCAGGTATTGCTTGGGGTTCCACAACAGCCAGGCGCAGACCAAGCCATTGACCAGCATTAATAAGGTAGGCAGCAACGAGCCTTGATACAGCAGGCGCGTGCGTTCGACGGCCATCTCAGTGGCGTAATGTTTGCGGATAACCTGCGCGGGCGCCACCGAGGGGCCGAACAGGTCGGTGCTAAGGGTCATAGGCAGTGTTCTTATAATGGTGAGCCCGAAACGTCGACGGAGCATACACAAGCAAACGCTTGGGCCAAACTGCTCTAAGTCATAAAAACCTCTGGGTCATTAGTCGCAAACTTAAGGACTAGACGGCTTGAGCAAGACGCTGCGGGGGCTGTGGCCATTGACCGACCGGTCATCACCCCGAGTGTTTTCCGTCGACCAAGCGGTATTGGTGTTTGCCCCACTCCCCCGAGGGCCATAGAATGCGCCGATGCGCGATGATCTCTCCCTTCTGCTGAACTCCCTCAACGATGCCCAACGCCAGGCCGTAGCCGCCCCCGTTGGCCGTCAGTTGGTCCTGGCCGGTGCTGGCTCCGGCAAAACCCGAGTGCTGGTGCACCGTATCGCCTGGTTGATCCAGGTCGAAAACGCGTCCCCGCACTCCATCCTGTCGGTGACGTTCACCAACAAGGCCGCTGCCGAGATGCGCCATCGCATCGAGCAGTTGATGGGCATCAGCCCGGCCGGCATGTGGGTGGGCACCTTCCACGGCCTGGCGCACCGCCTGTTGCGAGCGCACTGGCAGGAAGCGGGCCTCGCCCAGACCTTCCAGATTCTCGACAGCGACGACCAGCAACGCCTGGTCAAGCGGGTGATCCGCGAGCTGGGTCTCGACGAACAACGTTGGCCCGCACGCCAGGCCCAATGGTTCATCAACGGCCAGAAAGACGAAGGCCTGCGCCCACAGCATATCCAGGCCAGCGGTGATCTGTTCCTGGCCACCATGCGCAGTATTTATGAAGCCTACGAGGCCGCCTGCGTTCGCGCCGGTGTGATCGACTTCTCCGAGCTGCTGCTGCGCGCCCTCGACCTTTGGCGAGACAACCCAGGTTTGCTGGCCCATTACCAGAAACGCTTCCGGCACATCCTGGTGGACGAGTTCCAAGACACCAACGCCGTGCAGTACGCCTGGTTGCGCCTACTGGCCAAGGGCGGCGACAGCTTGATGGTGGTGGGCGACGACGACCAGTCGATCTACGGCTGGCGTGGCGCGAAAATCGAAAACATCTACCAGTATTCCGAAGACTTCCCGGACGCGGTCACCATCCGCCTGGAGCAGAACTATCGCTCCACTGCCGGCATCCTCAAGGCCGCCAACGCCTTGATCGCCAACAACACCGGGCGCCTGGGCAAAGAGCTGTGGACCGACGGCGGCGAAGGCGAAGCGATCAACCTGTACGCCGCGTTCAACGAGCACGATGAAGCGCGCTACGTGGTGGAAACCATCGAAAGCGCCCTGAAAACCGGCCTGGCACGCAGCGATATCGCGATTCTGTACCGTTCCAACGCCCAATCACGAGTGCTGGAAGAAGCCCTGCTGCGCGAACGCATCCCGTACCGCATCTACGGCGGCCAGCGCTTCTTCGAGCGTGCGGAAATCAAGAACGCCATGGCCTACCTGCGCTTGCTGGAAGGCCGTGGCAACGATGCGGCGCTGGAGCGTGTGATCAACATCCCGGCCCGCGGCATCGGCGAAAAAACCGTCGAAGCCATCCGCGACCATGCGCGCCATGCCGATGTGTCGATGTGGGAAGCCATGCGCTTGCTCATCGCCAATAAAGGCCTGACCGGTCGTGCGGCCGGCGCCCTGGGCGTGTTTGTCGAGCTGATCGAGAATCTGGCTGCCAAATGCGCGGAAATGCCCCTGCACCTGATGACCCAAACGGTGATCGAGCAGTCCGGATTGATCGCTTATCACGAAGCGGAAAAAGGCGAGAAAGGCCAGGCCCGGGTAGAAAACCTTGAGGAACTGGTCAGCGCCGCCCGTGCATTCGAAAACACCGAGGAAGACGAAGAGCTGACCCCGCTCGCCGCGTTCCTTGGCCATGCGTCGCTGGAAGCCGGCGATACCCAGGCCGACGAGCATGAAGACAGCATTCAGCTGATGACCTTGCACAGCGCCAAGGGCCTGGAGTTTCCGTATGTGTTCTTGGTAGGCATGGAAGAAGGCCTGTTCCCCCACAAGATGAGCCTGGAAGAACCCGGCCGCCTTGAGGAAGAGCGCCGCCTGGCCTACGTAGGCATTACACGGGCGATGCAGAACCTGGTGATGACCTACGCCGAGACCCGACGCCTGTACGGCAGCGAGACCTACAACAAGGTGTCGCGCTTCGTACGGGAAGTGCCGAAGGGGCTGATCCAGGAAGTGCGCCTGTCCAACAGCGTCAGCCGCCCGTTCGGCGGTGGCCAGCAGCAGAGCGCCAGCAGCCTGTTTGCCGGCTCGGAGATTCCGGAAACCCAGTTCAGCCTTGGCCAGCAGGTCAAGCATGCGATCTTTGGCGAAGGGGTTATCCTCAACTTCGAAGGCGCCGGTGCCCAGGCACGGGTGCAGGTGAACTTCGCCGAAGGCAGCAAGTGGCTGATGATGGGCTACGCCAAGCTCGAAGCCGTCTGAAACATTTCCCAACATGAAGCTTTTCGGCCCGCCCTTGTTTTTAACGAGTGCGGGCCAATATCTGTAATAAGTCCTACAGACCATTCTGAATCGGTCTTACGCAAAAGCCCGAAACATTATGCCGCTAGCCACTGCCACTACACCTGTGCAACATGGCGCGCGTGCAATCCACAAATGGGAATTCCCTTTATGAAACGTTTTCTTAGCATCGCCATGGCGTTGTGCATCGGCCTGACGATGAGCATCGACGCCAACGCCAAACGCTTTGGTGGCGGCAAAAGTTCGGGTGCAGCACCGACTCACCAGACCAGCCAAATGGCTCCCTCCGCCGGCGGTATGGGCGGTGCAGCCGCAACCGCAGGCGCAGCCGGTGCTGCTGGCGCCGCAGCCAAGGCCGGCGGTGCTTCGCGCTGGTTGGGCCCTCTGGCCGGTATCGCGGCCGGCGGCCTGCTCGCTTCCATGTTCATGGGCGGCGGCTTCCAGGGCATGCAGATCTTCGACATCCTGATCATGGCGGTCATCGCCTTTGTGATCTTCCGCTTTATCGCCGCCCGTCGCCGCAAGCAGCAGGAGCACCTGGCTCCAGCCGGCGCGCCGATGCAGCGTGAAGTGTTCGAGCAAAAGCCAGCCATGGGTTCGATCTTCGGTGGTGGTTCGCCTGCAGCTGCACCCCGCCCGGTGATCAACGCACCGGCGTGGTTCAACGAAGAGCGTTTCGTCGAAGCGGCCCGCAGCCACTTCCAGTCTCTGCAGCAGCACTGGGACGCGAACGAAATGGACAAGATCGCCGAGTTCGTGACCCCGCAACTGCTGGAGTTCCTCAAGCGCGAACGCGCTGAACTGGGTGACGCATTCCAGTCGACCTACATCGACGACCTGCGCGTGCAGCTGGAAGGTGTGGATGATCGCGCCGACAAGACCATCGCCACCCTGACCTTCAGCGGTGTGTCGAAGACTTCGCGCTTCGACCAGGGCGAAGTGTTCAGCGAGAGCTGGAACATGGAACGTCCGCAAGGCGAGAACCAGCCTTGGCTGGTCGCCGGTATCCGCCAGAACAGCTGATACATGCACGTTTGAGCCACTGGTAATAAAAACCCCGGACATGTTCCGGGGTTTTCTATTTCACGGTTGCACTTATAGCGAGCTACTGTATAAAACGCCCCTATAAACCGCGCCATCTAGCAAGAGGATCCCGGCCGTGGAAGAAATCATCGAACAATTGCGTGAAGCCAACGAACCGGTCCCGGTTCCTCTGGAACTGCCTGACGAAGACCTGCTGGTGGAAATCGAGGAACAGCTGTTCATCGACATCCCGTTTGTCTTCCGTGAATTCCTGCTGACCGTCAGCGACGTGGTCTACGGCAGCCTGGAGCCAGTGACCGTCACTGACCCGCAATCCCACACCTACCTGCCGGACGTTGCCGCCAACGCCTGGGACGCCGGTGTCGACCGCAGCCTGATCCCAATCTGCCAGGACGGCGACGACTACTACTGCGTTGAAGAAGACGGCACCGTGGTGCTGTGGTCTGGCGAAGAAGAAATCGTCACCGAGGAAACCTGGGAATCAGTGTGGCACTGGGCGCGGGACGTCTGGCTGGAAAGCTGATAGCCGGTGAGCACGCTTGTGTAGTGAGCGAGCTCGCCTCGCGCCGGGCTGCGAAGCAGCCCCAATCCAGGCAACACACCCTAGTGCTCCGCCGTATCCTTATGGTTATCCAGCGTCTCCAGCAAGGCGACCTGCATCCGCGTATGCACGCGGATGAACCAGCGCCAGAGCACGGCCGCCACCGCCGCCGTGACCACGGCGATCAATACCAGCAACTTGTTGGTCGGCAGAATACTGGCCGACAAGGCTGCCAATAGCAGGAAGATCACCAGCAGCGACAGGATCGGGATCAACTCCGCGATCACCCGTCGTACCCGCTGGGTATGCCGCCCGGCCATCTCCGGCTTCACGCTCATCTCAGCCAGCAGCATCGACAACGCCTTGAGCTTGCGATACGCCGCAATCAGGAACGGCAGCGACAGCAACAACGCCCCGCCCCAGATCAACGCCTTCTGCCAGCTTGGATCGCTGACCCAGCCCTCCAGGTAACCACCAATGCGCGCCGCAAAAAAACTGCCAGAGAAGAAGATCGCCACCACCAACGCCAGGTTCACCCCCACTTGCAGGATGATCTTGCGGATCATCGACGCCAGCATCGCGCCCTCGCCCTGCGGCTGAATGCTGCGCAGCCATTCGCCATACATGCCGAATACGCGGCTCATACGCTTGGGCATCACCGCCGCAATCTTCAACGACAACGGGTCGGCGCCGCGAATCAGGTAAGGGGTCAACAACGTGGTGATCGCCGATACCGCCACCGCCACCGGGTAAAGGAAGTCGCTTGTCACCTGCAGGGTCATCCCCAGCGCCGCGATGATGAAGGAAAACTCACCAATCTGTGACAGCCCCATGCCCACGCGCAGTGAGGTACGGCCGTCATTGCCGGCGATAAACGCGCCCAGGCCGCAGGACAACATCTTGCCCAACACCACCGCCACGGTGATCACCGCAATCGGCCAGGCGTATTGCAGCAGGATCTGCGGGTCGATCATCAGGCCGATTGCCACAAAGAAGATCGCGCTGAACATGTCGCGAACGGGCTCGATCAGGCGCTCGATCTTAATCAATTGGCGGGATTCGGCCATGATCGCGCCAATCAGGAAGGCGCCCAGCACCATGCTGTATTCCAACTTGACCACCAGCAGGCAGAAGCCGAAACACAGGCCGAGTACGGTAATCAGCAGCATCTCGTTGCTTTCGAACTTGGCCACGTAGGCCAGCAGGCGCGGTACCAGCAAAATGCCGATCACCAGCGCAACGATCATGAACAGCGAAAGCTTGCCGACCGTGGAAAACACCTCGCCGGAGCTGACCGTACCACTGACGGCGATGCTCGACAGCAAGGCGATAATGCCGATACCCAGGATGTCTTCCACGATCAACACGCCGAAAATCAGCTGCGCGAAGCGTTGGTTCTTCATCTTCAAGTCGTTGAGGGCCTTGACGATGATGGTGGTGGAGGAAATGGCCAGAATCGCGCCGAGGAACAGCGAGTCCATGGTGTTCCAGTCGAACCAGCGCCCGATCTCGTAGCCGATCCAGATCATCAGGATGATCTCCAGGAACGCCGCGATAAACGCCGTAGCGCCGACCTTGAACAGTTTGCGCAGGCTGAACTCCAGGCCCAGGCAAAACATCAGGAAGATCACCCCCAGCTCGGCGAGGGTCTTGATGGTGTCTTCGTCGTGGATCAGGCCGAACGGCGGGGTGTGCGGGCCGATGATAAAGCCGGCGACGATGTAGCCCAGCACCACCGGCTGTTTGAGGCGGTGAAACAGGATGGTGACAACCCCTGCCACCAACATGATCACGGCCAAGTCCTGGATAAAGCTGATGGCGTGCATGGCGAGGGGCTCCTTGAGGGTACTGGCGCTTTTCCCACTTCCACGCGCACCTTTAAACGGTCGCAAAATGCGGAAGGAAAAGTCTGCCTAAATCGTAAGAAATGCCCTGAGATGGGCTTTTGCAGGTTAACACCGCGACTTCCAGCAGAAAGCCGGTGCAATATATGGAAACAGATCGGCGCAGGCGTGACGGCAAGCCGCCTACCGGCGTCCCGTTAAGGAAGGCGCAGCAAAGATTCCAGCACCCGCAGAGGTGCCCCCCAACCAATGCCTACAACCCGTGAGTGTGCTATGGAACCCGGAAACGCCCAGCTGTCGATGACGGTGCTGATGACCCCTGATATGGCCAACTTCTCTGGCAATGTCCACGGCGGCACCCTGCTCAAGTACCTCGACGAAGTGGCCTACGCCTGTGCGAGCCGTTATGCCGGTCGCTACGTAGTGACATTGTCCGTGGACCAGGTGATTTTTCGCGAGCCGATTCACGTGGGTGAGCTGGTGACCTTCCTCGCATCGGTCAACTACACCGGCAATACCTCGATGGAGGTGGGCATCAAGGTGGTGACCGAGAACATCCGCGAGCGTTCGGTACGTCATACCAATAGTTGCTTCTTCACCATGGTAGCCGTGGACGACCAGCGTAAACCCGCCGCCGTACCGCCGTTGCAGCCGCATAACAGTGAAGACAAGCGCCGCTTTGTGCAGGCCCAGCAGCGTCGGCAGATTCGCCAGGAGCTGGAGAAACGGTATCAGGAAATCAAAGGCTGAAGCGCCGTAAATCTAAATCTGTAAACCCAATCAAAATGTGGGAGCGGGCTTGCTCGCGAATGCAGTGTGTCAGTCAACTCATTCGGGTCTGACACACCGTATTCGCGAGCAAGCCCGCTCCCACATTTTTGATTTGTGGAATTACAGACCGATCGGCGTGGCTTCAAAGCGCACACGCGGATGCGCAATACGATCCTGAGCCCGCACCAACTCAAGCTCGTAACTGGCACACGCCTGAGTCTCCAGCAGCACTTCATGCACCGCCGCAGCGGTGAACTCGAAGGCCGCCACCAGGCTGTCGCCCAACAACACCCGCGCCAGGAACAGCCCGGATGTCAGGTCGCCCACCCCTACCGGCTGACGCGGGAACGCCAGCAACGGTCGGCGCAAATGCCAGCTGCCGTCGGCGGTCACCAGCAGCATCTCGAAACCATCCGGCAATTTGCCCGGGTAATCCAAATGCTTGACCAACACGGCCTTCGGCCCGCGAGCCAGCAACGCCTTGGCCATGGCCAAGCAGTCGAACAATGATTGCGGCTTGCGCCCGGCGAAACTGTCCAACTCCAGTTGGTTGGGGCACAGGAAGTCAGCCATCGCGGCGGCTTCATCCAGCAGGAAGTCACTGACTTCCTGAGGCACGATGCAGCCCTTTTCCGGGTGCCCCATCACCGGATCACACAGGTATAGCGCCTTGGGGTTCATGGCCTTGATACGCGCCACACCGGTGAGAATCGCTCGACCTTGGTCGGCACTGCCCAGGTAACCGGACAGTACCGCGTCGCAGTTGCCCAGTTCGCCAATCGCAGCAATACCTTCCACCAGCGCCGGAATCTGCTGCGGCGCCAGCACTTCTCCGGCCCACTGGCCATACTGAGTGTGGTTGGAAAACTGCACCGTGTTCAGCGGCCATACGTTCACCCCGACGCGTTGCATGGGAAATACGGCGGCGCTGTTCCCGGCGTGGCCAAAGACCACATGAGACTGGATCGCAAGCAGATGAGGTGTGCGTTTCATGCAGGGGATTTCCGTAAAACCAATGAAATTCTGGCCGCGCAGTATGCGACTAAACGCAGCCTGTACGACAGGCCGGCGACACAGTTAAGCTGCTCTCACTTTGTTGGAGTTTTTCGCATGCTGACCCTGGGAAACATCTTCGTGTTGATGCTGCTGGCCACCGGTGCTGCCTGGGTGTGGCACAACCACGGCCTGCGCGAGCGAGCACTGGAGCGGGTCAAGCAACATTGCGCCAAGCTCGACATCGAGCTGCTGGACGGCGCGGTGGCGCTCAAGCGCATCGGTTTTGTGAAGGATGCCAATGGTCGGCGGCGCCTGGCACGCATCTACAACTTCGAATTCACCGTGACCGGCGAAGCTCGCCACCCGGGGACTATCACCCAATTCGGTGCTCACAGCGCGCAGATCGAACTGGCGCCCTACCCGTTCGAGATCAAGACCCCGCTGCCCAGCGCCGAAGTGATTGAGCTAAGCCAGTGGCGCCAGGACCACGCCACCAAGAATCGTCACTGACGACAGGCTGCCAATGCAGCCTGCAACGCGGCCACGTCCTGTGGTGCGCTGAAGATCAATTCGACACGAGAGTCACGGCGCCATTCGCTGGGTTGCCAGGCGAGCGGGCTGTTATCCACAGCGTTGGCCGAAACCCAGCCTTCGACGCTGTGGATAACCAGCTTGGCGCGGCGCCACTCAAGGCGTGTGAGCCAGTCATGCACGCGCGGGAGGTCAAATTGCTGGCTTGGGTGCCAGCGCCAGCCAACACTCCAGCCGCCTTCTTGCGCCTGACTCAAACAGATGGGCAGCGTGGGATCGCTCCAGATCGCCGGCATTTGCGCGAGCCCCTTGGGCACGTCGAAGTTATCCATAGCCGCTCCCGCGCGTGCACTCAAACCGGGCAACTGCTGCAGAGGCAATTGCGCCTGGCGGGTCCAATAAAGCGGGCAATCGGGTAATTGCCGCTCGACAGCATGGCGTTGTGCGCCATCCAACGTTTCATCCTTGTTCAAGACCAACAGCCCGGCGCTGGCCAGCGCCTCCTGCTGGGCTTGGGGCAACCGTTTACCCGCCGCCAACGCCTGGGCATCCAGCACCATCACGCATGGCTGTACGGCCAGCACCTGCTGCCACGGAGCTTCTCGCAACTGTTTGAGCAACTGCGCCGGATGGCCGAGACCCGAAGGCTCGATAAACAGCCGATCCGGCTTGGCCTTACGCAGCAGGCGACCCAGGCCTACCTGGAATGGCGCCCCATTCACACAACACAGACAGCCACCGGCCACTTCACCCAAGGCAATGCCATCGTCGTCCTGGGTCAGCAGCGCCGCGTCCAAGCCGATTTGCCCGAACTCGTTGATCAACACCGCCCAGCGCTCATTGGCCGGACGTTGGGCGAGCAGGTGCTTGATCAGGCTGGTCTTGCCGGCGCCCAAGGGTCCGGCAATCACGTGGGTGGGAATATTCTGCAACATGGAGGCATTATTCAGACCGATTAGAACGCTTGATCCTACGCGGTTATGCGAGCCAATCCAGTGTCAGGATCAAGCGGCGTTCATCGGCCTTGAGCGCCGGTGAGCGGTGGATCAGGCCATGGCCTTCGTTGCCGTGCCACTTGGTGCCCTTGAGCAAGGCGACTTCGCCGCAGTGGATCTGTTCGATACGCTCGCTGGGTTCAGCGTCCGGCTGGCTCAGTTTGCGGCGGTCCATCACGCCTTCGCGCAACCACTGGCTGCCGATCCCGGCGTAGGTGGTGATCAGTCGCACCGGCACGTGATCGACGTGAAAACGCGGGCACATGGCCTTATCCAACAACCGCAGGCGCACGCCGATACGCTTTGCGCCAAGCAGGCAGGCAAATGCGCTGACCAGCCACGACACATCGGCGATAAAACCTTCATAACCTTCGAGGTCACGGCAACTGGACGCCAAACCCTGCAAGTTCGGCTCAGCGTCTTCAGTTTTGAGCTCAATGACCATCGAGTCGGCCAGCGGCTCGTTGAGCGCCACCAGCAGGGCGCCAAACTCGGCGATGTGCAGCGGCAACTGGCGCTGCCACACCGCAAGGTTTACGCCATCCTCAAGGATGTCGGACAGGGCCAGCGGGGTTTCACCAAACGTTTGGCGAATCACGGGGCGCAGGGCAATAACCGGGGCCAGCATCAGGCGGCTGCCTCCTCATACCAAGGGCCAAAGGGGTCGGCCAACAGGCGCCAACCTTCGACGCCCAGGGCCATTTCTTCATCGTTGAGCAAGCAGGCATCCAGTTCGGCACGCATGCGGGTGAAGTCGATGTTCTGCCCGATAAACACCAGTTCCTGACGGCAATCACCGGTGCTCAGTTGCCAATTGCCCATGATGGCTGCGATGTTTTCTTCGTCCTGGGGCCACTGGTTTTTGGGCACAAACCGCCACCAGCGTCCGGCAAAGCCATGGCGCATGAGGCCACCGGCCTGGGACCAGCTGCCTGCATCCTGATGTTTGCTGGCCAGCCAGAAAAAGCCCTTGGAACGCAGCAGTTTGCCGTTGACCCAGGGCCGATCGATAAAGTCGAAGAAGCGCTGGGGATGGAATGGACGCCGTGCGCGATAAGCGGTGGAAGCGATGCCGTACTCCTCGGTTTCCGGCACATGTTCACCGCGCAATTCCTGCAACCAGCCCGGCGCTTGGGCGGCGCGTTCGAAGTCGAAACGGCCGGTGTTGAGGATCTTGTGCAACGGCACTTCGCCCATGACCATCGGGATGATTTCAGCCTGTGCGTTCAGGCGCTCAAGAATCGCCATCAGTTCTTCGCGTTCGCGGCTGCTGATCAAGTCGATCTTGCTGATCAGGATCACGTCGGCGAATTCGATCTGCTCGATGAGCAGGTCGGTGATCGAGCGTTCGTCTTCTTCGCCAAGGGTTTCACCCCGTGAGGCTAGGCTTTCGGCGGCCTGGTAGTCGAGCAGGAAGTTCATGCCATCGACCACGGTGACCATGGTGTCCAAGCGGGCGATGTCGGCCAGGCTTTGTTCGTTTTCATCGCGGAAGGTGAAGGTTTCGGCCACGGGCAACGGCTCGGAAATACCGGTGGATTCGATCAACAGGTAATCGAAACGACCTTCCTTGGCGAGTTTTCCTACTTCAAGCAGCAGGTCTTCACGCAAGGTGCAGCAGATGCAGCCGTTGCTCATCTCCACCAGTTTTTCTTCGGAGCGGTTGAGGGTGACGTCGCGCTGGACCTCGCTGCCATCGATGTTGATTTCGCTCATGTCGTTGACGATCACCGCAACTCGCAGGTTTTCGCGGTTACGCAGGACATAGTTGAGCAGCGTGCTTTTACCGGCGCCGAGAAAACCGGACAACACAGTAACGGGGAGACGATTGGGCATCAGGTATTCCTCATCAGGGTTGGCCGGTCAAATCGCCCGTTTATGGCGTTCGCGCAGCTCTTGGCGTTCTTTGGCTTCGATACACAGGGTGGCGGTGGGGCGTAGCAGCAGGCGTTGCAGGCCAATGGGCTCGCCGGTCTCGCGGCACCAGCCGTATTCACCGCGGGCCAGCAGTTCAAGGGCGTCGTCGATCTTGTCCAACAGCTTTTTTTCCCGCTCCAGCAGGCGCAGTTGCCATTGACGCTGTTCTTCGGCACTGCCGACATCCGCCGGGTCGCTGTTGGTTTCCTGCTCGCGCAGCACCAGGAATTCAGCTTCGATACGCGCTTGCAGCTCGTGGCGCTGAGTCAGCAGCAGTTCGCGGAAGAAGCCTTGCTGGGCTTCATTCATGTAGTCAGCGGCCGGTTGGGCCAGCAGGTCTTGTTCAGTCATGGGGAGCGGTTCACGGGTCAGGCTGTGCTTTTATGTTATAGTATAACAATGCAAATAAGCCAATCCCCCCTTGATCCTCTCGACGAAGGGCGCAATGCTTGAGCACCCTCCCGCCCCGAGACCCCCTATGAAATACCTGGTGTGCGCCCTCTTATTAACGGCGGCAGTACCGGCCTGCGCCCAAGTACCGAGCCTGCTGGCCAACTGCACGCGCAGCGCCAACCTGCTGGCGTGCGTAGACCCACTGGGCAATGCCTACAGCGTGGCGACGCAAGGCAGCACCACGTATTTGCGCGGCTTCGAGGTGATCGGCAAACGCTATTGGGCACAGACCAACAGCCGCTATGGGCAGCTGACGTTCTTTACCGGGTTGGCGTCGGATGGTGAGGCGTGGGTGGGCTACACGCGGCGTGTGGGCTGGACCACGATCAACCGGTTTTCCAGTTCCGGTGGGGCCAGCGCCAAATTCACGTGCAGCCGTATTACTGGCTGTTAGACCTGGCTGTTCTTCTGTTCCTGCACCCACGCCATGTAGCTGTTCATGGGTGGGTTCTTCTGGAAGTATTTTTTCAGCCCCTCGAACAAGCCATCCGCGACGGCCTGTTGATGGCGCGCCGTCACCAGCCGCTGGGCGTCGCGGGTGTTGGAAATAAACCCGGTCTCCACCAGGATCGACGGCACATCCGGTGACTTGAGCACCGCGAACCCGGCCTGTTCCACACGCTTCTGATGCAGGGTGGTAATGCCCTCCAGACTGCCCAGGATCGAGCTGCCCAATTGCAGGCTGGAGGCGATGGTGGCGTTCATCGACATGTCGAGAATCACCCCGGCCAGCATTGGATCCTTGTCCTTGAGATTAAGCAGCGTGGTGGCCCCCAGCAGGTCGGCACCGTTTTCACGCTGCGCCATGAAGCGTGCCGTGGCAGAGGTCGCGCCGCCTTCAGACAGCGCATACACCGACGCCCCCGAAGCGGTGAGCCGTGGCGCGGCATCTGCGTGCACCGAGATGAACATATCGGCCTTGTGCTGACGGGCGATGTCCACGCGTTTGCGCAGCGGCACGAAGAAGTCGTCATTGCGCACCAACTTCACGTCAAAGCCCTTCTCGCGCTTCAAACGTTTGGCCAACAGCTGAGCGATCGACAGCACCACGTCTTTTTCGCGCTGGCCCTTGGAACCGATGGCGCCTGGGTCTTTGCCGCCGTGGCCGGGGTCGACCACCACGATGATGTCGCGCTTGGGATGTGCCTTGTCTACCAATGGCTTGGGTTCAGCCGCAATCTGGCGAGGCGCCTGGGTGGCACTGGTCAGGTCAAGCACCAGGCGATGGCCCTGGCCATCCTGGGGTGGCAATAGAAAGCTGTTGAGCTGCATCGGCGCGGCCAGGTCCAGCACGATGCGCGTGTCGCCCTTGCCGAAATGCCCCGAGCGGATCGAGGTGATGCCGCTGTTCTTCAACGCCAACTGAGAGAAGTCACCGCTGAGGCCAGCGCCGCTCAGGTCGATGATCAGGCGCTCCGGTGCGGTGAGGGAAAAGGTCTTGTATTGCACCGGACCGCTGAGGTCGAACACCAGGCGCAGCTTGTCGTCCGAGCGCCACAGGCGCGCATTGCTGATCTGCGTGGCATTCACCGCAAAGGGCAATGTGAATAGCGGGCTGGCCAGAAGCAGGTTAAGGAGCTGACGTCTGTGCATGACAAATACCGCAAATAAAGGAGCGTCCCTGCTCGACATGACTGAAAAAAGGCGGGTGCAGAAAAACCATCGTAGAGACAATAGTTATACTATAACATGTCTTTTTATTTCCAATGATGGACCTGCTCATGAACGCGCTGACTCTGCCGGATATCGCCGCGCAGGCTTCACGCCAAGCCTTGCCACTCGACTGGGTAGGCATGTGCGGCATCGCCCTGCCGATTCACATTGACGGTCAGCGCCTGACCGCCACCGCCGATGCCGGCGTGAGCCTGGACGATGGCACCGCCCGTGGCATTCATATGTCGCGCCTGTACCTGGCGCTGGAGATGCTCGACCAGCAGCCCCTTACGCCTGCACTTCTGCGTAATGTACTGCAGCGCTTCATCGACACACATGAAGGTTTATCTAAGAACGCCTACCTAAGTATCCATACGCATCTGCTCCTCAAACGCCCCGCACTGGTCAGCCCATTAAGCGGCTGGAAAAGCTACCCGGTGAGCATCGAGGCACGCCTGGAAAACCAGATGTTCCACGTGGAACTAAAAATTGACGTTACTTATTCCTCAACCTGCCCCTGCTCCGCTGCCCTCGCCAGGCAGTTGATTCAGCAGCAATTTCTCGAAGATTTTGGCAACACGCCGCTGCAACATGCAGACGTCCTGACGTGGCTCGGCAGTGCCAATGGCATCGTCGCCACGCCCCACAGCCAGCGCAGCAGCGCGCAGTTGCACGTGCACCTGCAAGGCGAGCACCTGGCGCTGACAGACCTGATCAACGACGCGGAAGCCGCCCTCGGCACTGCCGTACAAACCGCTGTGAAACGCGCGGACGAACAAGCCTTCGCCCTGGCCAACGGGCAGAACCTGATGTTCTGCGAAGACGCCGCCCGCCGCTTGAACCTCGCCTTGAAACGCTCGGATGCCGTCAAAGCCTTCCACCTGAAAGTGATCCACGCCGAAAGCCTGCACGCGCACGATGCCGTGGCTGAAAGCCGCTGGACGAGACACTCTGCATGATCACCTGCACCGCTCTGCGCTGGGGCGCTCCCGGCCAACCGCTAACGCCTGCCATCGACCTCTCCCTGGAAAAAGGCAGCCTCACCGGCATTATCGGCGCTAACGGCACCGGCAAAAGCAGCCTGCTCAAGGTGATCGCTGGCCTGCAAAAACCGTTGGCCGGCAAAGTCACCGTGGATGTTCCACGCCGTGGTGGCCTGTCGTTCCTGCCCCAACAACAGCACCTCGACCGCCAGTTTCCCATCAGCTTGCAAGAGTTGGTGGCCGCCGGGTTCTGGGGCAGCCAACTCAACCCGCAACAGCGCAGCCAACGCCTTGAAGCCGTGATGGAGGACTGGTGCCTCAGCGGCCTGGAACATCGCCCGTTGATGGCCTTGTCCGGCGGTGAACTGCAACGTGCCCTGCTCGCCCGCATGAGCCTGGCCGAAGCGCCGGTGTTGCTGTTGGACGAACCCCACGCCGCCCTCGATGAAGAAGGCCAGGCGCTGTGCTGGAAACACATCCATGCCTGGCACGAGCAGGGCCGAACCTTGATTGTGGTCTGCCATGACCTGGCCTCCGTACGCCATCACACCCAGCAAGTGGTACAGATCAAAAGCACCGGCTGCGTGTTCGGCGACAGCAAAGCGCTGATCCGACCGCAACCGCACATGCAGGTGGCCTGATGCACTTCGCCGCCCACCTGTGGATGCCGTTTCTCGACTTCGTCTTCATGCGCCGCGCGCTCATCGGCGGCCTGGTGCTGGCCTGCAGCACCGCGCCTCTGGGCGTGTTCCTGATTCTGCGGCGCATGAGCCTGATTGGTGACGCCGTCGCCCACGGCATCCTGCCCGGCGCTGCCCTGGGCTTCTGGTTCGCCGGGCTCAGCCTGCCCGCGTTGACCATCGGCGGACTCGGCGCCGGCCTGGGCATGGCCGGCTTGTCCGCGTGGATCACCCGCCGCACCGGCCTGCGCGAAGACGCCAGCCTAGCTGCCATCTACCCCATCTCTCTCGCAGCCGGCGTGCTGATCCTGGGCATCGCCGGCAAACGCCTGGACCTGCTGCACCTGCTGTTCGGCTCCGCGCTGGCGGTGGATGAAACCACCCTCACCGGCATGCTTTGGGTCAGCGGGTTCAGCCTGATTGCCATGGCGTTGATCTACAAACCGCTGCTGCTGGACACCCTCGACCCGCTGTTCCTGCAAACCGTCAGCCGTCTTGGCCCGTTGGCTCACGGGTTGTTCCTGACCCTGGTGGTGCTGAACCTGGTGATCGGTTTCCAGGCTATCGGCGCACTGATGGTGGTGGGTTTGATGATGTTGCCGGCCATTGCTTCACGCTTCTGGAGCCGGCGCCTGCCGGTGTTGATCGCGGTATCGGCGGTGCTGGGATGCCTGTCGGTGTGGTTGGGTTTGTTGCTGTCGTTCTACTACTCGTTGCCCAGCGGCCCGGCCATCGTGCTGGTGGCTGGCGCCGGGTACTTGCTGTCCGTGGTCTTCGGTCCGGTGCACGGCTTGCTGCGCCGCCCGCCCTTGCTGTCATCCCAATGAGGTGTTTCCCGATGCGCGCTTTACTCGTGCTGTTCAGCCTTTTGCTACCGCTGTCGATGGCCCAGGCCGCCGACAAACTCCAAGTGGTCACCAGCTTCAGTATTCTCGATGACATCACCCACCAGATCGGTGGTGATCACATCCAGATCAGCAACATGGTCGGCCCCGACGCCGACGCCCACACTTACGAGCCCACCCCGGACGATGCCAAGGCACTGCTCAAGGCCAAGCTCATCATCAAGAACGGCCTCGGTTTCGAGCCGTGGCTGGACCGCCTGGTGACCAGCACCGAGACCAAGGCCACCGTCGTCACTGCCAGCAAAGGCGTGGTTTCCCACACCATGGAAGAGGACGGCGAAACCATCCCCGACCCCCACGCCTGGCACAACCTGGCCAACGCCGAAATCTACGTCAACAACATCACCAAGGCCCTGGTGGCCGCCGACCCGGCCAACAAGGCTGACTACCTGCGTAACAGCCAGGCCTACCTGAAAGAAATCTACCGCCTGCTGGCCGAAGCCAAAACCAAGTTCGGCGCGCTGCCACCGGGCAACCGTCGCATCGTCACCTCCCATGATGCCTTTGGTTACCTCGGCCAGGCGTATGGCATCGAGTTCCTCGCGCCGCAGGGCCTGTCCACTGAACGCGAACCGTCTGCCGCCGAAGTCGCTGCGCTGATCACCCAGATCCGCAAAGACAAGGTCAAGGCGGTGTTCATGGAAAACATCAAGGATTCGCGCCTGCTCAAGCAAATCGCTGACGAAAGCGGCGCACAGATCGGCGGCACGCTGTACTCCGATGCCCTCGCGGCAGAAGGCCCGGCCAGCACCTTTACCGGACTGTTCGAATACAACCTCAACACCCTGTGCGCCGCCCTGAGCAAGCCATGACCCTAAGCATGCTCGACCTGGAAGGGGCTGCCATTGGCAGCCGCTTTCCACTCGAACACGTATTGAACGCCCTGCCCTGGAACAGCGATGGGCTGATTGCCGCCATCGCCCAGCAACACGGTAGCGGCGAAGTCTTGATGCTGGCCTGGATGAACCGCCAGGCCCTCAACGAAACCCTGGCCACCGGGCACGTCTGCTATTGGTCGCGCTCGCGGCAACGGTTGTGGCGCAAGGGCGAAAGCTCCGGCCACTGGCAGCAGTTGGTGGAGGCCCGCCTGGACTGTGACGGCGATGCGGTGTTGCTGATCGTCGACCAGCAAGGCCCGGCTTGCCATACCGGCCGGCCCACCTGTTTCTACAACGCCATCGACGGCGACCATGTCCACATTATTACGGAGCCCGCTGCATGATCCGCAAGAACCCTTCCGGCGACCTGCCGGTGATTGCCGAATCGGCCTACGTCGACAAGACCGCCATCATCTGCGGCAAGGTCATCATTGGCGAGAATGTGTTCGTCGGCCCCTACGCCGTCATCCGCGCCGACGAAGTCGACGCCAGCGGCGCCATGGACCCGATCACCATCGGCGCCAATTCCAATATCCAAGATGGCGTCGTCATCCATTCCAAGTCTGGCGCAGCGGTAACGATTGGTGAGTTCAGCTCCATTGCGCATCGCTCCATCGTCCATGGCCCCTGCACCGTTGGCGACCGCGTGTTCATCGGTTTCAACAGCGTGCTGTTCAACTGTGCAGTGGGCGATGGCTGCGTGGTACGCCACAACTCTGTAGTCGATGGCCGCGACTTGCCCGACGCCTTTTACGTCCCTTCCACCACCCGCATCGGGCCCAACACCGACCTGTCGCAATTCCCGCCGGTGAGCGTCAGCGCCTCGGAGTTTTCCGAGGACGTGGCGCGCACCAACGTCGACCTGGTACGCGGCTACAAAGCCCTGCAAAACGAGTTCTGAACCATGAGCCGCCTGCTGATCCGCAATGCCCGCCTGGTGAACGAAGGCCAGGAATTCGACGCCGATGTGCTGGTCGCCAACGGCCGCATCGAGAAGATCGCCAGCAGCATCCAAGACTGCAATGCCCCCGTGGCCATCGACGCCCAAGGCCATTGGCTGCTGCCCGGTATGATCGATGACCAAGTGCATTTTCGTGAACCCGGCGCGCCGGAAAAAGGCAGTTTCTACAGCGAATCGCGCGCAGCCGTGGCCGGTGGCATCACCAGCTTCATGGACATGCCCAATACCAACCCGGCCACGCTGAACCTGGAAGCCTTGGCCGACAAGAAGCGCCGCGCAGCCCTGCACTCAGTGGCCAACTACGGCTTTCACTTTGGAGTCAGCAACGACAACCTCGACACCGTCGCCGCCCTCGACCCGTGCGAAGTGGCCGGGGTCAAAGTGTTCATGGGCGCGTCCACCGGCAATATGCTGGTGGACGACCCGCGCATCCTGGAGCGGCTGTTTGCCGAAGTGCCGACTATCCTGCTGGCTCACTGCGAACACACGCCAAGCATACTGGCCAACGAGCAGCGCTTGCGCGAGCGCTTCGGCGATCACATCCCCGCCGTCGCTCACCCGCTGATCAGGGACGCCGAGGCATGCTATCGCTCATCGTCTTTTGCGGTGGAATTGGCCAAACGCCACGGCACGCGATTGCATGTGCTGCACCTGACCAGCAAGCGTGAACTGGAGTTGTTCGAAGACAAACCGCTGGCGGACAAGCGCATCACTGCCGAGGTTTGCCTGCACCACCTGTTGTTCGATGACCGCGACTATCACCGCCTCGGCCACCAGATCAAATGCAACCCGGCAATCAAGACCCGCGCCGACCGCGACGCGCTGCGCCAAGCCTTGTTGAGTGATCGCCTGGATGTGATTGGCAGTGACCATGCGCCGCATACCTGGGCGCAAAAACAGCTGGGGTATCGAGAGGCGCCGTCGGGTTTGCCCCTGGTGCAGCACGCGCTGCCGGCGTTACTGGAGTTGGTGGCGGATGGGCACTTGCCGCTGACAACGCTGGTGGCCAAAACCAGCCATCGCGTGGCCGACCTGTTCGCGATTCCTGATCGCGGCTACCTGCGTGAAGGCTATTGGGCAGATCTGGTATTGATCCAACCCGAGCCTGAAGGCAAACCCGTCAGCAGCCAACCGATCCTCGGCCGCTGTGGCTGGACACCGTTCGCCGAGCGTAGCTTTCGCCACAGCGTCAGCACCACCTTAGTGTCCGGCCACCTGGCCTGGTACAACGGCCGGGTGGTCGATAGCTGCCAGGGGCTGCCCCTGCATTTCTTGCGTTAAGCGCGGGGTTTGACGGTACCGCAATCGTTGCCCAGCCATTGGGCGTGGGTGTCCAGACTGCCCTTCTGCTGGACGCCAGTGGCATTGAAGGTGCCGTTGACGGTGGTGGTGAATTCCTTTTGGCTTTGGAAAGTGGCCACACCCGTGCCTTGGGCTTTCGGGCAGCTGAAACGGAATTTCCACTGGTTGCCGGTCTTGTCGGTTACTTCCTGCTTGCAGCCCGATTGCGGGTCGGTCAGCGGGATCGAATCGGACGCGACCTGGGCAGGCGTGAGGCATACCTGCACGCCCTTACCGGCCATGGTGATGCCTTGTTTTTCCAGCATGGCGCGCTGTTCAGGCGTCATCTGTTGCTTGAGCTGACCGAGGATCAGCGACAAGTCCGGCAGGTCCTGGTTATCCACTTTCATGTTGCTGGTGGTCAATTCCCACAAGCCCGGCGCCAGCATCTGCGCCTGTGCTGCCACCGGCAGCGCCAAACCAGTCACCAAGGCTAAACAGAGCAAACGAGCATTCATCGGGTAACTCCTGGGTAATGTTGGGCGTTAGACGCCGCAAAGCCGCCAGTGTTGCACGGCAAATAAAATAGCGACATTCGCAGCCGTTCATGGTCTGTTAGGCACTGGACTGTCAGGAGTCATGTCGTTCATGGATTTTTTTGGCCCGCACCTGCTCGCCTACTTCATTGCCACGCTGCATTTTCTGGGGACCCTCGCCGCGATCCACGCGGTGCTGACCGTCAGGACCGCCCAAGGCTCCATCGCCTGGGCCTTGTCCTTGATGTTCATCCCCTACCTGACCCTGATTCCTTACCTGATCTTCGGCCGTAGCACCTTCGACGCCTACATCCAGGCGCGTCGCCAAGCCAACCAGGAAATGCACACCGCAATCACCGAACTGAACTGGCGCCCCTGGGTCGAGGAAGCCCTGGCCGCGCGCAACTCCAGTGCCTACGCCTCCCTGAGGGCAATGCCAAAGCTCGGCCGCATGCCGTGCCTGGCCAACAACGAAGTGCGCTTGTTGATCAACGGCGATGCCACATTCAGCGCGATCTTCGAGGCGATTCGCAACGCCAAGACCGCGATACTGTTTCAGTTCTTCATCATCCACGACGACGAACTCGGCCAACAACTGCACACCCTATTGAAGGAAAAGTCCGCCGAAGGCGTCGCCATTTACGTGCTGTACGATCGCATTGGCAGCCACGCCCTGCCCCATCGCTATGTGCAATCGCTGCGCGACGCGGGGGTACAGGTCAAGGCGTTCGCTACCCGCAGCGGCTGGCTCAATCGGTTCCAGGTCAACTTCCGCAACCACCGCAAGATCGTGGTGGTGGACGGTATGACCGGGTTTGTCGGCGGGCATAACGTGGGTGATGAATACCTGGGCAAAAAACCGCCGCTGGCGCCGTGGCGTGACACCCATGTGCAAGTCACCGGCCCGGTGGTGGCGTGTTTGCAAGAGTCGTTTGCCGAAGACTGGTTTTGGGCTGCGCGTGAGTTACCGCCACTGATCCTGCCGGACTCCTACCCCGAAGACGGCGTGCTGTGCCAATTGCTCGCCAGCGGCCCGGCTGATCCGTACGAAACCTGCTCGCTGTTTTTTGTCGAAGCCATCCATGCAGCAACCGAACGCGTGTGGATCACCAGCCCGTATTTCATCCCCGACGAGGCGGTGTTCTCTGCCCTGCGCTTGGCGGTCTTGCGCGGCGTCGACGTGCGCCTGCTGCTGCCGTCGCGGCCCGACCACCGTATCGTCTACGCCGCTTCCAGCTTGTATGCGATCGAAGCCGTGCGCGCTGGGGTACGCGTATTCCGCTACAAGCCCGGGTTTTTGCATCAGAAGGTGGTGTTAGTGGACAACGAGATCAGTGCGATCGGCAGTGCAAACATGGACAACCGCTCGTTCCGGCTGAATTTCGAAGTGATGTTGTTGACGGTGGATGAAGCGTTTGCCAGCGAGGTGGAGCAAATGCTGCTGGATGATTTCGCCCTGGCCCATGAAGTCAGCCAGGAAGAAAGCCGCGAGACGCGCCGGTTGCAACAACTGGGCATGCGAGTGGCGCGGTTGATTTCGCCGATTCTCTAACTAACACCTCAATACAACTGTGGGAGCTGGCTTGCCTGCGATGGCAGTGCATCAGTCGACTCATCCGGTCCTGATACGCCACCATCGCAGGCAAGCCAGCTCCCACATGGGTAGATCGCTGTTGTTCCCGATTCAGCGGTAGATATCTTCCCGTGTCCACGGCAGTTCATGGCTGCCATCGGCGTGCGGCTTCACTGCCAATATCTGATGCAGGTTGATCCAGCCCCGTGCAAACGCATAAGCACATCCGGCCAAATACAGTCGCCAAATGCGCAACGCCTGCTCCGGCACCATCTTCGCCGCCGCTTCCAGGTTGTCCTCCAACCGCTCACTCCAATGGTCCAACGTGCGCGCGTAATGCAGGCGCAGGCTTTCGACGTCGACCACTTCCAGCCCGACTTCACTGAGTTCTGCGGTCATCATCGCCAGGTGCGGCAGCTCACCGTTGGGGAACACGTAGCGCTCGATAAAATCCCCGGCACCGCGGCCCACGGGTCGACCGTCGGTGTGCTTGGCGGTAATGCCGTGGTTCATCACCAGGCCACCTTCACGCACCGCGCCGAACAGGGTCTTGCAATATTCCGCCAGGTTGGCGTGACCGACGTGCTCGAACATGCCCACGCTCACCACTTTGTCGAAACGGCCGTCTTGCGGCAGGTCGCGGTAGTCGAGCAGTTGCAGGTCCACCTGGTCGGCCAGACCCTCGGCTTTCACCCGTTCCCGGGCCAACGCCAACTGCTCCTTGCTCAAGGTGATGCCAAACACCTTCACCCCGAACTCCCGCGCCGCAAAGCGCGCCAACCCGCCCCAGCCACAGCCGACATCAAGCAAATACTCCCCCGGCTGCAGCCGCAATTTGCGGCACAGGTGGCGGAATTTGTCTTGTTGGGCCTGATCGATGGATTCGCTGCCGGTTTCGAAATAACCGCACGAATACGCCATGTCCTGGTCCAGCCACAGCTGGTAGAACTCGTTGGACAGGTCGTAATGGTAGGAAATGGCCGCTGCATCGGTGGCCTTATCGTGGATCGAGCGCACCGGACGACTCCCCTCGTCGTCTTCGATCAAGGCGTGACTCAATTCGTCACATACCCGGATGACCTCGGCGATGGAGCCTTCCAGCTCCAGTTTGCCCTCGATGAAGGCTTCTCCCAGCGCATCGAGCGTGGGATGGGTCAGCTTGGACACGACCGTGGGGTCCTTCACCACGATGGTCACACTGGGCTCAGGGCCCAAGTTGAATTCATGGCCGTCCCAGAGTCGAAGACGCAGCGGTAGCTGAAGATTCTGTAAGGCCGGTGGAAGTTGCGCGAGCATGAGTAGTCCCCCCTTGTTTCAGACGTCTGGAGTGAGGGTAGACCATCAGAAGACAAAGTAGGAGGCTATCGATTTGATAGCGTTCGTCTATGGCGTCCGACGCTCCAGCAAACCGTCCTGGATCCACTGTTTCAGCCACGTAACGGCCTGAAGGGGGGCACCCTCTCCATAAGTGACTGCTAGCTCGGCGCACAGTTCTGAAAAATTCCAGCCGGTGGTTACCATGCCCGCTAACGCGTAGGCTTCCGCAGGTTCCAGCGTGCGGTAATTGCACACCTGCTGATGGCGCCACACCAGGCAAATGTGTGCCAGCTCAAGCGGGTGGCTGCCGGGGAAGTCTGATTCACCCTTGCTGGCTCGCCAGATCGCTACCGTATTGAAGTGGCACAGCAGCTGCTGCACCGAAGGCGCCAGGGTGACCTGCAAACCCGGCCAGTCCTCGGGCGGCAACTGCGCCATATCGTTCAACCCCAACGGCTCGCCTTGAGGCGCGTCGAATGCCAGGGTGAACGCCCACTCCAACCGCGCCAGTTCAACCAACGGCGGGCTCTGTTCAAGCATCAGGTACTCAGCGATAAACGCCGGCAAGCGCTCACCGAGCCAACGCAGGCTGTAATGGGCGGACGGATAGCGGCGCACGTAAGCGTCTGTCAGTTGCGCGAACTCGTCATCACCCAACCAGTACCAGAGGGCGCCAAAGTCGTGTCGCAACACTTCCTGCAATCTTGAGAGATAAGCGTTGTGGTAAATCGCCAGGCCCGTCTGCACATCCAGCGTCGGCCCGCCCAGCAAGCTGGCGGCAAAACTGCTGTTGGCAGTGCTGGCTTGCGATAACAAATGCTCCTCAAAGGCCAATTGCCAATCGGTCAGGCGCATAACGATCTCCGGGCCAAGGCGGTTGCGCCCAGTTCACGGGCTTTGCTCAACTCGGCGAGCAGTTCCTCGAACGGCGGGAAGTGATCATCACGCTCCAACAACGTCGAGACCGGCCCCACGTGTTCCAGGGTCTGCTGGTACAACGCCCACACCGGATCACACACCGGATGGTCATGGGTATCGACCACGTAGTCGCCGTAGTCCATATGCCCGGCCAGGTGCAGTTGGCGGATGCTTTCAGGCGGCAGATTACGAATGAATGTCCAGGCGTCAAAGCCATGGTTGCGCGAACTCACGTACACGTTGTTCACGTCCAGCAGCAGCTGGCACCCCGACAAGTGAGCCAGCGCGTTGAGAAATTCCCACTCGGTAAACTCATCGGCCTTGGCACGTACGTAGCTGGAGACGTTTTCCAACACCAGCGGGCGCTGCAATACGTCCTGCACCTGACGCACACGGGCGGCCACGTGGTACAGGCTTTCTTCGGTGTAGGGCAGCGGCAGCAGGTCATGCAACTGGTGGGCGCTGCCGCGGCTCCAGCACAGGTGATCAGACACCCACGCCGGCTGGATACGCTCGGCGAGCTGCTTGATCTGCTTCAGGTAATCGATATCGAGGGCATGCGGCCCGCCGATGGACAGGGACACGCCGTGCATCACCAGCGGATAACGCTCGGCGATCGCATCCAGGTAGTACAAGGCTTTACCGCCCTGGACCAGGTAATTCTCGGAGATCACTTCAAACCAATCCACGGCGGGCGACTGTTCGAGGATCTGCTGGTAGTACTCACTGCGTAAACCCAGGCCATAACCGAGGTTCGGGAGGGAAGTGGGCATAGGACACTCCTGGGAAAAGTGTCCGCAGCGGTGGGGGGCTGCCGCTGCGGGTGCACTCGGTGGCCGGTTATTCGCCGACTTTGCCGCCCTTGGCGTCGCACATCGACTTGGTCATCGACAGGAAGCCCTGGCCTTTGCAAGAACCTTGACCTTTGCATGCGTGGTCTTTGGTTTTGCAGTCGTTCTGGCCTTTGCAGGCGTTGACGCCATAGCAATGCACAGTGGCGTCTGCGGCTTGTGCCTGGGTGACCACACCAGCAAACATAGTGGCAGCAGCCATAGCGAGAGCGGCACCAGCAGCAGCGGATTTAATGTTCATCGTGTATTCCTCATGATCAGTAGTGGTGTCGGTCTGAACGGATTGTTCAGTCTCGACACAGCACTAGAGTGAGGCCCCCTATCCGCGTTACAGCTGTGTGCAAATATTTCTGAAAATTATTCCTCCAGCTTTAAAAGCGGTTCCTGAAAGCGCAGCAAACGCCCGGCATTACCCAGTACCAGCAAGGTGCTGAGGTTATGCAACACCGCCGCAATCATCGCGCCCGCCGCCCCTAGCCAGCCAAACGCGGCAAACACAACGATGGCCAACGTCCACCCCAAGCCAATGATCACGTTGACCTGCAACGTCTGACGGCACTGGCGACTCAAACGCACGCACGTGCCCAGGCGCCGCAGGTCGCTGCCGATCAACACCACGTCTGCCGAGGCCAACGCGATGTCTGCCCCGCCCGCGCCCATGGCTACGCCGACCACACCGGCCTTGAGCGCCAGCGAATCGTTGATGCCGTCGCCCACCACCATGGGCCGGAAGCCGCTGTCGATTTCACCCAGCACCCGGTTGAGCTTGTCTTCCGGCAACGCTTGGGCTTCGACGTCACTGATGCCCACGTCCAACGCCAGGCTGTCGGCGACACTTTGGCGGTCGCCGGTGAGCAGCAACTGGCGACCCAGGCCTAGCTCACGCAATTCTTGCAGCGCCTGGCGGGCTTCCGGCTTGACGCTATCGGCCAGCAGCAACCAGGCGAGAAACACTCCGTTCAGCGCCAAACCGGCAATCGGGCCGTCATGGTTCGGGACAGGGGTGGTGACGATGCCCAATTGTTCGAACAACTCCGGCCGCCCCAGTGCCGCTTCGCCGTCCTCGGTCTGTGCCACCACGCCCAGGCCCTGGCGTTCGCGGATGTCGGTCAACGCCAGCATTTGTTCCTGCGTCGCCAACCCCGCCAACGCCCGGCTGACCGGGTGGCTGCTGGCCGAACCTAAACTGGCTGCCAGGTTGAGCAACACCTGCCGGTCCGGTACGGTGGTTTCGACCGATTGCAGGCGCAGCGTGCCAAATGTCAGGGTGCCGGTCTTGTCGACCACCAGGGACGTCAGGTCTGCCAGTTCCTCCAGGAACGCCGAGCTGCGAATCAGAATGCCATGGCGCGCTGCCACGGCAATCCCTGCAATTGCGGTAGCCGGCGCCGACAACACCAATGCACACGGGCACGCCGCCACTAGCACGGCGAGCATCGCTTGCGCGTCGTTAGTCACAAACCAAGTGACCGCCGCCAACAGCAACACCAACACCATATAACTGCCGGCATAGCGCTCCAGCAGCCGGGTGATCGGGGGCTTGGAGCGCTCGGCGTTCTGCATCAGCGCAATGACTTTACCCAGGGTCGACTCGTTACCGGTGCGTGTCACTTGCAGACGCAACAAGCCATCAAGGTTGATCGCCCCGCCAAACACCTGCACGCCCACACTGGCTTCCAACGGCACCGACTCACCGGTAATCGGCGCGGTGTCCAGGCTCGCTTGCCCCGACAGCACCACACCGTCGGCGGGCACTCGGTCGCCGGCGCGCACCTCGACAACATCGCCGGTGTTCAGCGTGCCGTTGTCCACTTCAACAATGCTGCCGTCGGCCTGCACCAACCGCGCATGGCTGCGGGTCAGTTTGCCTAACGCATGAATAGCCTCCTGGGAGCCGATCACGCTGCGCTCTTCCAGCACATGGCCAAAGATCATGATGATCGGCAGTAGCGCGGCGGTCAGCAGATCGCCGGTGGCCCAGGCGCCCAACATGGCCAGGGCGATAAGTTGGTCGGTGATGCCGTGCAAGCTGGGAAACCGCAAGCTGTACCAGGCCGAGCGCATTACCGGAACTGCCACCAGCAACGAAGCGACACCTAGCAGCAGCTGGCTCACACCGGTCTGGTCCGGCGCCAGCCAGCGCCATACCAGGCCCAGCACCAGCAACCCCAAGGCCAGCATGGCCAGGGTCAATTGCCGCGCAGCGCTACGCTGCTCGGCGGAGGTCAACATGGGTGCGCTCATTGCTCGGCTCCCTGGATGATCAAGCGGGAGTCGTCTTTAGGGTCGACCGTGGTCACGGAACCTGCCTGGCCGAGAATCTTCGGCAGGCGCTCGCGGTACAGGCGCAGCAGCAAGCCTGGGTCTTTCACCTGGGCCAGGCTGGCCACGGTCGCGGTTTGCGCCTGGGCGTTGGCCAGCCGTTCACTGGCCTGGGCGTGGGCCACTTGCACCACGCGGTCGGCTTCCTGGTTGGCAGTCTGGGTGAGTTTTTCGGCGTCGGTGCGGGCGTTGGCCACGGCTTTATCCGCCTGCTGGCTGGCCGTCAGCACCGCGTTGAACGCATTCACCGCCGGGCCTGGCAGGCTTGATTGCACATCCACACGGGTGACTTCGATGCCCAAACCCAAGCCGCTGGAAGTCAGCTGTGCAAGGCGCTTGTTGATGCCTTGCACCAGGTCGCCGCGCAGGCGTTCCCGACGTTCGGCGGCGCCGTTGTCGCTGCCGATCAGCTCGGGCCGCGCCACCAGGATCGTATCCAGATCGCGGGCCGCCGTGAGCGCCACGGCGCTGCGGGTCACCAGGCGATCCAACGCTGGCAGCACATGCTCGCCCTGCAACACAAACGCATACGGCTCGGTGACCTTGTAGAACACCCGCACATCCAGCTGCACCACCCCGGCATCGCCGGTCAGCAGGTAACCGGAACCGGCCAGGGCATCGCTGAGCGGCGTGGCGAAAGTAGCCACGCGGTCGGCCTGGACTGCCGCGTCGGAACGCAGCAGGTTCTCCACCCGCCGCTCGATCACCCGATCTGCCGCCGGCAACAGCACCACCTGCTCAAACGGCTGCGGCCAGGCCAGCAGCAGCCCGGCATTCTGGATGCGGTCCAGGGCGCCGAAGTGCAGCACTACCGCGCGGTTCTGCGGGTCGATCTGGCGCACGTTGGAAAACGCCCAGGCCAACGCCGCCAATACCGTCACCGCGTACAGCGCCAGGAAGGTCAGGCGCCCTGCCTGGATCCAGGGGCTGTCCGGGCTGTCACGCTCGATCATGGCTGGACGTCCTTCGGCCCGTCGACCAAGGCGCGGAACGGCGCAGCGTCGGTGCGCAGGATAATCTTGGTGCCCGGCGTGACCACGGTGCCCAAGGTATCCAACGAGCGCAGCAGGTTATACAGCTGCGGGTTGCCGGCGTAGGCACGGCCATAGATCTGCGCAGCTTCCACTCGCGATTGCGCTTCGATGTCGGCGGCTTTCACCGTGGCATCAGCCTGCACAATGCGTGCATCGCGCTCAGCCGCCGAACGGATCTGCGCCGCTTCGCGCTTGCCCACGGCGGTGCGTTCGGTGGCGATGGTCTCGCGCTCGGCGCGCATGCGGTCGACGGTGGCGGTGAGGGTCACCGACGGCAACGTCAGCCGTTCGATACCGACTTGAGCCACGCGCACGCCATACGTCGTGAGCAGTTGTTGATCGATCTGCTGCCGCAACTGGGCTTCGAAATCGGCAATGCGTACTTGGCTGGCATCGGTATTGATCAGGCTGGATAGGTCAAAACTGGCCGCCGTGGTTTCCAGCGCCGAGCCGACAAAGGTGCGGATCTGCCGCGCCGCTTCGTCCGGCTGGTTCTGCACCGCACGCATGAAGCGCTGCACGTTGTCGGCATCGCCCTGCACCTGCCACGCCACGTAGGCCTGCACGATGATACGCAGGCCATCGCGGGTGCCCACATCCTGCAAACCGCTGGAAGTAGTGCGCAGCCGCAAGTCCACCGGAATCGCCGCCTCGAACGGCGCCGGCCAACGCCAGCCCAGGCCCGGTTCCAACAGTACCCGCGACGGGTTGCCGAAACGGGTGATCACCGTGGCCTCGCCAGAGCGCACTTGCACCAGGCTGGCGGCGGCGACGGCAAACAGCACCAGCAACACCGCCCAGGCCATGCGCCGCCAAGGGAACGGGCCGGCGGCGTGTTCGTCACAGTGATGATGGTGGTGATGGCCATGATGATGACCGTGATCGTGGGAATGAGCGCTCAACAGACAGACTCCTTATTGAACGGCTTTACGCGGCACCGAAGGATCGGCCGGCAAAGTAAAAGAACGCAGATCAATCGTCGGTGCGCTGTCGGCACCCAGGCGATGATCCAGAATAAGCAGCTTGGCGTGGGCCAGGCCCTGGCTGAGTTGGCCGAGGTACTGTTCCAGCACGAAGGCCTTGCCAGCGGTGGCATAGGCCTTTTGTTCGGCGGCAAAACGCAGGTCGGCCGCCTGGGCGCCGGCATTCACTTCGCGGGCGGTGGCCGTGGCCTGGTCGCGGGCAGTGCTGGCTTGCAGCAAGGCCTGGTTAGTTTGCTCACTGGCCGCGCCGCGTTCGCGGGAGATCAGGGCCTGGGCGCCGATCTGCGCCGCTTGCACGCCGTGATAGGCATTGGCGGCACCGGCCGGTGGGTGGATCGCTTCGACCACGGTGGCGAGGATCTCTACACCGCTGTCGAGTTTCTGCAGATCCGCCTGTACCGCTCGGCCTATTTCATCGGCGAGGCTGGTGCGTTGTTCACCGAGTAACTCGTCGAGGGTGCGCGAGGCAAAATCGTGAACCAGGATGCGGCTGGCGGTGCTGCGGATCAGGGTTGGCACATCGGCGCTGTTATAAGTGGCGGCGAGCGCGGCTTTGTCGGTCAAGCCAATGCGGTAGACGAAACGCACATCCATATTGACGATCTGGAAACTCTGCTTGTCGCCGCTGCTGCTGGCGATCACCTGGGATTTGTCATTCACATGGCTGGCGTCCCACAGCCGATTGGCGATCAGCGGCGCCGGGCCTTCAGCGGGCGCCAGCTCCGGGGCGGCAGCTTCGCTGACGCTGGTGGCCAACTCATGCACCACGCCGTTTTCCACAGTGATTACACGGCCCAATGGCCATGGCAGCCCGGCGTGCAGGCCGGGGCCGAAGACCTCGACCGGTTTGCCGAAGCGCTCATAAATCCCACGCCCTTGCAGGGGCACTTCGTGCACGCCGGTCAATGCCCAACCTACCGCCAGCACCACCAGCAACACCGGCAGGAACGCGCGGCGCATGTAGGTAAACGCCCAGATCTGGCGCAGGTCGATGCCGAAGCGGTTGTGCAATTCGTGCTGCAAGGCAAGCAAGGGTTGCGGCGGCCAGCGCAGCAGCCCGGCGATAAAGCTTTGCGCCATCAGGCGTGGTTCCAGGCGTGGCTGGCGCGGGCTGAACAGCGACAGCACAGCCCGCAGCAAGAATTCCACAGCGACCAGGGCAGGCAGTGCGCCGATCAGCACCGCCAGGCGCAGCGGCCACACGGACTCGGCACCGGCAAACAACAGGCAAATCGCACTGACCACCGAGCAGATAATCGCCACCCGGCTCAATTGCGCCAGTTGTGAGGCTTCGGGCCATTGGGCAGCGGTTTCCTGGGCCAGGCGACGTTCGAACACCAGCAAACCGAAGGCCAGCGCCAATGCCAACGCAGCACCGATGCTTGCCGATTGACCCAACGGCGCGGCAGGTAACGCCAGGTTCCAGAACTCGATAATGCTGACCAGCGCCAGCAGCGACCAACCGCCAAGCCACAACACCGGCGCGCCGATCTGCTTGCCAAAGCCCTCCAGAAGGCGCGCGTAGCGGCCCGAACCTTCAATCGGCGCTTCAACCGCCGGTTCTTCCAGCGCCTGGGCGCGCCAATCCGCTACCCACCACGCCGACTGCAAACCCGCCACCAGCACCAGCAACGCCGATGCACCGTTGATCAACACCACCGGCCAGATCGACAACGGCGCAAACAGCGCGACAAACAACGCCAGCACCCAGCCAGCAACGGCCAGCACCGTCAGACTGATGCCCGCTTGGCGCAATCGACGGGCGTGAAACACCCCCTGTTGAAAACGCGGAAGGCCTTCCACCGAAGCGCCGTCAGCTTCCAGATCCACTTGCATCCACTCAACGCCCGTTAACACACAATTAGTTACGATATAACACGGGGCGTGAAATTTTTGTCCGATAAACACAGCTTTTGAATGCAACTCAGATCCCCTGTGGGAGCGGGCTTGCTCGCGATGGCGGTAGCCCAATCGCTAATAGGTCGCCTGACACGCCTCCATCGCAGGCAAACCAGCTCCCACAGAGGAATATTGTTGTGCCCAAGAGCGTGACCAACCCCCCATAAACACGTGCCATCACTGGTGAAGGCGCCGAATAATCGGCACACTCCAGGCCAGATTTTCGCGGGTCCACGGACAAGGAAACGTCACTCCCCATGATCTCGATCTATCAGCTCAAGCCGCGCTTTCAGAACCTGCTGCGACCTCTGGTGCAGCGCCTCTACGACAACGGCACCACCGCCAACCAAATCACGGTGCTGGCCGGTGTGATTTCCCTGCTGGTGGGCCTGCTCATCGCCAGCTTCGCCCAACACCTGTGGCTGTTTGCGCTGATTCCGCTGTGGATGATCCTGCGCATGGCCCTCAACGCCATCGATGGCTTGCTTGCCCGGGAATTCGGCCAGCAGTCACGCCTGGGCGCCTACCTCAATGAACTGTGCGACGTGATCGCCGACAGCGCACTGATCCTTCCCTTTGCGCTGATCCCCGACGCCAGCCTGGCGCCAGTGCTGCTGGTGGCGCTGCTGGCGGTGTTCAGCGAATACGCCGGCGTGCTGGGGCCAATGGTGGGCGCATCCCGCCGCTATGACGGGCCGATGGGCAAGAGTGACCGGGCGTTCGTGCTGGGCGTGCTGGCCACCGGTGTAGCACTGGGCTGGTTGGGCGCGGGTTGGGTCGACGGGGTGATGTGGCTGGTGGCTGCCCTGCTCGCCTACACCCTGGTCAACCGAGTGCGCCAGGGCCTCAAAGAAGAACACACCTCACCGACTGCATAAGGATTTTGCGATGCGCGAACAGCAAGAGCACACCTTCAGTACCCATGATGGCGTCGAGCTTTTCTACCGGCACTGGCCGGCCACGGCGGGTGACGGGCCGCGCAAGGCGATCGTGTTGTTCCATCGCGGCCACGAGCATTCGGGGCGCATCGCCCATCTGGTGGATGAGCTGGACCTGCCGCAGTTCGACTTTTTCGCGTGGGACGCCCGCGGCCACGGCCAATCTCCCGGCGAACGCGGTGACAGCCCAAGCTTCGCCACCAGTGCCCGCGACGTGCAGACCTTTTGCGACCACATCGGCGCGGCCTATGGTATCGAGGAAGATAATTTCGCGGTTATCGCGCAAAGCGTCGGCGCCGTCATCGCCGCGACCTGGGTGCACGATTACGCACCGAAGATCCGCGCCTTGGTGCTGGCTTCTCCCGCGTTCAAGGTCAAGCTGTACGTACCGTTTGCCCGGCCGGGCCTGGCGTTGATGCGCAAGTTTCGCGGCAACTTTTTCGTCAACAGTTACGTCAAGGCCAAGTTTCTCAGCCATGACCCGCAGCGCGTGGCGTCCTACGACAATGACCCACTGATCACCAAGGCCATCTCGGTGAATGTGCTGCTGGGGCTGTACGAAGCCGCCGACCGGGTTGTGGCCGATGCACAGGCGATCCAGGTACCCACCCAACTGCTCATCTCCGGCTCGGACTTTGTGGTGCACCGCAAACCCCAGCAGCAATTTTTCGACCGCCTCGGCAGCCTGAAAAAAGAGCTGCACATTCTTCCCGGTTTCTTCCACGACACTCTGGGCGAACGCGACCGCGCCACCGCCGTGAGCAGTGCCAGGCGCTTTATCCTGCAAAACTTCGAGCACCCGCTAGACCGCGCCTCGTTGCTGGATGCCGACAAAATCGGCGCCACCTGCGCCGAGTCCGAAGCCCTCGCCGCGCCGCTACCGCGCAACTCCCTGCGCGACCTGTACTGGCGCCTGACCCGCGCCAGCATGGGTCTGGGCAAGAATCTGTCGGACGGCGTGAAGCTGGGCTTCGACACCGGCTTCGATTCCGGGAGCACCCTGGACTACGTATACCGCAACACCCCCACCGGCAAGGGCGGGCTGGGGCGGATGATCGACACCAACTACCTCAACTCCATCGGCTGGCGTGGCATTCGCCAGCGCAAGCTGAACGTCGAGGAACTGCTGCGCCTGGCCATGGCCAAGTTGCGCGCGGATGGTCGCGAAGTGCGCATTGTCGATATCGCCGCCGGTCACGGGCGCTACATTCTCGAAGCCTTGCAGGGCGTTTCGCCGCTGCCGGAGTCGATCCTGCTACGCGACTACAGCGACATCAACGTGCGCGACGGTGGCGCGCTGATTCGCGAGAAAGGCCTGGGGGATATCGCGCAGTTCGTCAAAGGCGACGCGTTTGATCGCCAGGATCTGGCAGCGCTGGAACCCAAGCCGACGCTGGCGGTGGTGTCCGGGTTGTATGAATTGTTTGCCGATAACGGAATGGTCGGTGGTTCGCTGGCAGGCCTGGCCGAAGCAGTAGAGCCTGGCGGTTATCTGGTCTACACCGGCCAGCCGTGGCACCCGCAACTGGAGCTGATCGCCCGCGCGCTGACCAGCCATCGCCAAGGCCAGGCCTGGGTGATGCGCCGCCGCAGCCAGGCAGAAATGGATCAACTGGTGGAGGCCGCCGGCTTCCGCAAGATCACTCAACGGGTGGACGAGTGGGGCATTTTCACCGTGTCCCTGGCACAGAAGATCTGAACATGCGCGAACCCGGCTTATTGAAACCAGCGGTCCTCTGGCTGCTGCTGTTGGCGCCGCTGTTTTTCAGCACCTACGGTTTTGCCACCTGGGTCACCAGCCAGCGCAGCGACGTCGGCACGATGGTGTTCGGCTGGGAAACCCATATGCCGTTCCTGGCCTGGACCATCTTGCCCTACTGGTCCATCGACCTGCTCTACGGGTTCTCCCTGCTGCTGCCGAACACCCGGCATGAGTTGAAGCAACATGCGCTGCGCCTGCTGAGCGCGCAGGTGATCGCGGTGAGCTGCTTCCTGATCTGGCCGCTGCGCTTCACCTTCGAGCGGCCGGAGCTGGATGGCGTGTTCGGTTGGCTGTTTGCGGTGCTGGCAGGGTTCGACAAACCCTTCAACCAGGCGCCATCACTGCACATCGCGTTGTTGGTGATCCTGTGGGTCATGTACCAACGCCATACCCAGGGCGTGTGGCGTTGGCTGGTACACGGCTGGTTCGCGTTGATCGGCATATCGGTGCTGACCACTTATCAACATCACTTTATCGACTTACCCACAGGCGCCCTCGCCGGTTGGCTGTGTGTGTGGTTGTGGCCGGTGGAGCACCCAAGCCCGCTATTGAATGCGCGCCTGACAGGGGATGTGCAACGCTGGAAGATCGGAGTGCGCTACGGGCTGGGGGCCTTGATCCTGGTGATCCTCGCCTTTGTACTGGGCGGCGCGTGGCTGTGGATACTGTGGCCCGCGGTTTCCCTGGCGTTGATCAAGGCCAACTACTTCGTACTCGGCGCCTCGGGTTTTCAGAAACGTACTGACGGTCGGCTAACCCCTGCGGCGCGCTGGCTGTATGCGCCCTATCTGGCGGCTGCCTGGATTAACTCACGCCTGTGGACACGCAAGCATCCACAGCCCGACAGGATTGTGGATAACGTTTGGCTCGGGCGTATTCCTACGACGAGAGAGCAGGAACCCTTCAAGGCAATTGTCGATCTCTGCGCCGAACTGCCGATTAATCCACAGGGTCGTGCCTATCAATCCATTCCCGTACTGGACCTGATCGCGCCCACGACCACTGAATGCCTGCACGCCGCCCAAGCCATCGAACGGCTGCGCTCACACGGCCCGCTGCTGGTGTGCTGCGCCCTTGGCTATTCACGCAGTGCCACCGCCGTCGCCGCCTGGTTGCTGCATACCGACCGCGCCACCACGGTGGAGCAAGCACTGACTATTATTCGTACAGCGCGGGCCGATGTGGTCCTGCATCCTGCTCACCGCAAAGCGTTGGAGGGTTTGCCCCATGCCCGCTGATATGGAACTCCAGGTCGTCGCCAGCCTGCTGCGTCGAGGCCGTTCGCTGGATCAGTTATCCACAGGCCTGACTTTGCTCGGCGTATTGTTCGGCCTCGCACAACTCTTGTTGGCGAGCATTTCCACGATCTGCCTGCTGCTGGCCCTGTGGATGATTATTCTCGGGCTGCTGCAAAAGTATTGGGCGCTGCGCGTGGCCTTCGATGCGGACCTGTTCGCCCTGCTCGCGCGCGATATCGAGCGCACCGCTGACCTCGACCAAGCCATGCAAACCCTGGGTCTACAATCGCCCAAACGTGCCGGTCGCCCTTGGGCAGAACGCCGTCGCGGCGCCCTCAAACTGCTGCGTAAACAAGCTTGGCTGCTCGGCGCGCAAGCGCTGCTGACCTTGTGCGTGATCCTTGCCAGCCCTTGGCTGCCTTTCGCCGGATAAGGAATTCCCATGTTCGAACCCGTGGTTGCCACGCTGATCACCTCCATGGCCCGCACCGTGACTGGCGCCCGCAGCTTATGGCTAGGTTGCGCGCCGGTGCCGGTGCAGCGCATCTACTTCGCCAACCACAGCAGCCACGGCGATTTCGTGCTGCTGTGGGCGTCGTTGCCACAAAACCTACGCAAATTCACCCGCCCGGTGGCCGGTAGCGACTACTGGAACACAAGCGCCCTGCGCCGCTACATCATCAACCGCGTGTTCAATGGCGTACTGATCGACCGCGAACGTAAAGACCCTGTGGATAACCCCTTGCAGCCGATGCTCGACGCGTTGGAGGGCGGCGACTCGCTGATCATCTTCCCCGAAGGCACGCGCAACTTGGAAGACGGCCTGCTGCCGTTCAAAAGCGGGCTCTATCACCTGGCCAAAAGTTACCCACAGGCTGAACTGATCCCGGTGTGGATCGCCAACCTCAACCGGGTCATGCCCAAGGGCCGCGTACTGCCGCTGCCCTTGCTGTGCACCACCAGCTTCGGCGCACCGCTGCAATTGGAAGAGGGCGAAGACAAAGCCGTGTTCCTCGCCCGCAGCCGCGATGCCCTGCTCGCCCTTGCCCCGGAGCACGCTTGATATGCACAGCCAGACCATAATGTTGTTCGGCGGCATCGGCGCGATTCTGGTGCTCGCCTCGCTGATCGGCCTGATCCTCAAACTGCGCACCCGGGGCACGCCCAATGCGGTGATCGACAACCTCAACGCCCGCATCAACGCCTGGTGGGTGATGGTGGTGGTCATCGGCATCGCCTTCTGGCTCGGTACCGGCGCGGTGATCCTGCTGTTCTACGCGGTGTCGTTTTACGCCCTGCGTGAATTTCTCACCCTCACCCCCACCCGCCGCAGCGACTACCCGGCGCTGGTGGCCGCGTTCTACTTGGCGTTGCCGCTGCAATACCTGCTGATCTACTCGGACTGGTACGGGTTGTTCTCAATCTTCATCCCGGTGTACGTGTTCCTGCTGCTACCGATCCTCGCTTCGCTGGGCGGCGACAGCACGCACTTCCTGGAACGCGCCTCGAAAGTGCAGTGGGGCCTGATGATCGCGGTGTTCTGCGTGTCTTTCGTGCCTGCCCTGCTCACTCTCGACATCCCCGGCTACGAGGGCCGTAACCTGCTGTTGATCGCCTACCTGGTGATCGTGGTGCAACTGTCGGACGTACTCCAGTACGTGTGTGGGAAGTTGTTCGGCAAGCACAAGATCGCGCCCAACCTGTCTCCCTCCAAAACCGTGGAGGGCTTCGTCGGCGGCATCCTGCTGTCGTCCCTGATCGGTGCGGCGCTGTGGTGGACCACACCGTTCAATCCCTGGCAGTCGTTTTTGATCGCGCTGTTGATCAACCTGCTGGGCTTTGCCGGCGGCATCGTGATGTCGGCGATCAAGCGCGACCGGGGCGTGAAGGACTGGGGGCATATGATCGAAGGGCACGGCGGCATGCTGGACCGGCTGGATTCAGTGTGTTTTGCGGCGCCGATCTTCTTCCATCTGGTGCGGTATTGGTGGACCTGACACCATCACTGTCAGGTCGGGTAAAGATCAAAATGTGGGAGCGGGCTTGCTCGCGAAGGCGGTGAGTCAGCCACTTGATAAGTAGGCTGACACACCGCCTTCGCGAGCAAGCCCGCTCCCACATAGGTTTGCGTTGAAACCTGAAAATTTGTATCAAAGACGCGTGTAAGATACGCCGCACTTAGCCAGGGATGCTCACCATGTTCGACTCGTTCAAAGCGATCAGCCGCCGCATTGTCGGCGCGTTACTGACTGTGGTGGGAGCCGTCTTTGGCCAGTGGCATCCGCCGTTCTGGCTGCGTGCTATCGGCAACGGCCTGGCAAGCCTGGGCCATAAAGCCCGTGCTTATCCGCGTCAGACCGGAGCAGGCATAGTGGGCCTGGTGTTGCTGGCCGCCGCCGGGTTCTACGGCTGGCACTGGTACACCAACCTGCCGCAGCCTCACACCGTGGGTTATTCGCTGCACAAGCCCAACCTCACCGATTACACCCAGCCGACGCCGGTTGTGGATAACTTGCAGGTGCGCTTCGCCGAGTCCGTGGCCCCGCTGGCAGCGATTGGCAAGCCAGTAACCGAAGGCATCACCCTCAAACCCACTGTGGCTGGCACTTGGCGTTGGTCGGATGACCGTACCCTGCTGTTCGTTCCGGACAAAGATTGGCCCATCGACACCGGGTATACCCTCGACTTGGCCAAGAAAAACCTGCTGGCCGATGGCGTACTGCTCAACCAATACAGCAGCCAGTTTTCCACCCAGCCGTTCCGCGCCACGCTGGCGCAAAACGAGTTGTATCAAGACCCGACCAACCCGACGCTGAAACAGCTGGTAGCGACCTTCCATTTTTCCCATCCGGTGGATGAAGACAGCCTACGCAAACGCGTGTCGGTAACCCTCGGCAAAGGCCTGGCGTACCGCGACGCCCAGTTGCCGAACCGTCCGGAAATCACGTTCGACGATAAGCGACTGAACGCCTACGTTCGTTCCGCTGCGCTGGCTACCCCCCTGGAAAGCACCCCCGTCAGCGCCAAACTCGACCAAGGCATCAAGGCCCGCGACGGTGGCAATGCCAGTACCGCGCCGTTGGTGGCGGAAGTCACCGTCCCCGGTCGCTATCGCCTGACGTTTACCGGTGCCGAAGTGAGCTTTGTCGACAACGAACGCGGCGAGCCAGAACCGGTACTGATGTTCAGCAGCTCCAGCGCCGTGGCCGACGAGACCATCGCCGGTAAGGTGCAAGCCTGGCTGCTGCCGGAAAAAGCCCAGGACGATACCCGCCCCTATAACAGCAACGACATCGATGACGCCCTGCTCAGCCGCAGCACCAAGGTCAACCTGACCCACGTGCCCAGCGTGGAACCGCTGAACACCTTGCACGCCTTCAAGTTCAAGGCGCCGGCCGGTCGTGCTATCTACGTGCGCGTTCCTGCCAACCTCGAAGCCATCGGCGGCTATCTGGCGAAGAATCCTACAGCGTCGCTGATCAGCATGCCGGCCTATCCGCGTACCTTGCAGTTCTTGTCTGACGGCGCGTTGCTCAGCCTCAATGGCGAAAAACGCCTGGGCTTCATGGCCCGTGGCGTACCCGGTGCCCATGTGGAAATCGCTCGCCTGCTGCCTAACCAATTGCAGCACCTGGTGGACCAGAGCAGTGGCAGCTTTGCCCGGCCGAACTTTGGCAACGAGTACTTCGACCGTATGGTTGAACGTCAGTCGCTGGATATTGCGCTGTCCTCCAATGACCCGGCAAAAACCGTGTACGACAATGTGGACTTGAGCCACTACCTCACCGCCAACGGCGGTCGGCGCGGCATCTTCGTGCTCAAGCTCAGCCCGCAGGACGACCCGGCCCCGCGCACGTTCGAATACGACCGCAGCAGTACCAGCGACCTGCGTTTCATCGTGGTGACCGACCTCGGCATCATTGCCAAGCGCTCCAGCGACGGTAGCCATGATGTGTTTGTGCAATCTATCGGCAACGGTTCGCCCGTGTCTGATGCACAGGTCGACATCATTGGCCGCAACGGTTTGCCGGTGAGCAGCGGCCGCACCGACGCCGAAGGCCATGCGCATTTCGCCAAGCTGGATGAACTACGCCGTGAGAAAACACCGCTGATGTACGTAGTCACGCGCGGTAACGACCAGTCGTTCCTGCCGATTGCCCGCCAGTCCCAGCAGCTGGATTTGTCGCGTTTTGACGTCGGCGGTTTGGAAGAAGACGGTGCGATCGATCGCCTCAGCGCCTACCTGTTTACCGACCGTGGCCTGTACCGACCCGGTGAAACCGCACACCTGGGCATGATCGTGCGCACCGGTAATTGGAAAGGTGCCCTGCAAGGCCTGCCGGTTGAGCTGCAAATCACCGACCCGCGCGGCCTCGAAGTCATTCGCCAACCACTGAAACTGTCCGCCAGCGGTTTCGAAACCTTTGATTTCCCCAGCAGCGAAGTCGCACCCGCCGGGGACTACACCGCGACCTTGCAGTTGATTGGTCAAAAACAGACCCGCACCGACCTGGGCAGCGTGAGTTTCAAGGTCCGCGACTTTGAACCAGACCGCATGAAGGTCAGCCTGAGCCTGCATGACACCCCTGTGCAGGGCTGGATTCCACCGGACCAAGTGGTAGCCAAAGTCACCGCGATGCACCTGTTCGGCGCGCCAGCGGCCGGCCGGCGTGTCACCGCGAAGATGTCCTTGAGCCCAACGCTCGCGGCATTCGACCGCTACCCCGATTACCGTTTCCGCCTCAACGATTCCCTGGAAGACGCCAGCACCGAAGACCTGGCCGAGACCACCGTCGACGACAAAGGCCAGGCCGTACTCGACCTCAACCTGCAACGCTTCGCCAACAGCACCTATCGCCTGCAGGTAATGACCCAGGTATTCGAAGCCGAAGGCGGTCGTAATGTGGCAGCACAAAGTGCGTTGCTGGTGTCGTCCGCGCCCTACCTGGTCGGTGTGAAAAGTCAGGATTCGCTGTCGTACGTGGCCAAGGATGCGCCGCGTCAGGTGCAATGGCTGGCCGTCGCGCCAGACCTGTCGCCACTGTCGGTGGACGGCCTGACCACTGAAGTGGTCGAGCACCGTTACGTGTCGGTACTGGTGAAACAATCCAACGGCACCTACAAGTACGAGTCGCGCATCAAGAACATCAGCCAGCCGGCTTCCCCACTGGTGATGACCCAGGAAGGCGCCAAGCAGCCGCTGAATACCGGCACCCCGGGGGATTTCACCCTGCAACTCAAGGATGCCAACGGCAACCTGCTCAACCAGATCGACTACAGCGTGGCCGGGCGCGGCAACACCTCGCGCTCCCTCGAGCGCAACGCCGAACTGCAACTGCGCCTGGATAAACGCAGCTACGCCACGGGTGACGAGATTGCGATCAGCATTCGTGCGCCGTACACCGGTGCCGGCTTGATCACCATTGAGCGCGACAAGGTCTACACCCAGCAGTGGTTCAAGGCCGACAGTACCAACAGCGTGCAACACATCCGCGTGCCTGCGGGGCTTGAAGGCAATGCCTACGTCAACGTGCAGTTTGTGCGGGACATGGGCTCGGCCGAGGTGTACATGAGCCCGCTGTCCTACGGCGTGGTGCCGTTCAGCATCAACCTGGATGCGCGACGCATGGCTTTGAAAGTTGAAGGCCCGGCGAAGATCGAGCCGGGGCAGATGCTGGATATCAAGGTCAACGCTGACCGCCCAGGCCGCGCAGTGGTGTACGCGGTGGACGAAGGCATCCTGCAAGTCGCGCGTTACCAGACACCGGACCCGTTGGGCTTCTTCTTCCAGAAACGTGCGTTGGAAGTAGGCACCAGTCAGATCCTTGACCTGATCCTGCCGGAATTCAGCCGACTGCTCAGTGGGGCAGCGCCCGGTGGCGATACGGAAGGCGCCCTGGCCAATCACCTGAACCCATTCAAGCGTAAACACCAGCCGCCGGTGGCCTGGTGGTCCGGCTTGGTGGACCTGCCGGCCGGCGAAACCGTGCTGCATTACCAAGTGCCAGACAGCTTCAACGGCAAGCTGCACCTGTTTGCCGTGGCGGTGGACAACGACAGCGTCGGTGTCAGCGAAGCCAACACCGAAGTGCGTGGGCCGATCGTGATCACGCCAAACGTGCCCGCCTTTGTGGCGCCAGGAGATGTGTTCAACGTGAGCGCCGGGGTGTTCAGCAACCTCGACGCGGCGGCAGATGTGAAGTTTGAACTGCAGACCAGCGACGGTCTGAACGTGCAGGGCGACAAAGGCAGCACCCTATCCCTGCAACCGCGCAAGGAAGGCACTGCCGAGTTCAAGATCAAGGTCGGTGAAACCCTGGGTTCGGCGGACCTGCGTTTTGTCGCAGTGCTGCCCGATGGCAAGCGCATCCAGGTGGCGGAAACCACCTCGATCCGCCCTCTGAGTGAGCATCGCGTGGCATTGAGCCTGGGCCGCTTCGACAGCGCCAGCAAAGAGCTGAAACCCACCCGCGAGCTGTTCAGCCAACTGCGTGACGTGCAACTGGGCGTCGCGGCCTCACCGCTGGTATGGGCCAACGGCCTCAAGCATTACCTGGATGACTACGGCTATGCCTGCACCGAGCAATTGGTGTCCAAAGCCATGCCGGCGTTGATCTGGGGCGGCAATGCACCAGAAGCCGAACAAGCCTTCACCGGTGCCGTGCGCATGCTGCGTCAACGCCAGAACCAGGCAGGCGGCTTTGGTTTGTGGGCGGCCAACCCGGATGTAGCGCCGTACGCCAGCCTCTACGCCACCGACTTCTTGATCGAAGCCAAGGAACGCGGCTTGCCAGTACCGGAAGACCTGCTGGTGCGCTCGAATGCGTATCTGACAGACCTGGCCAACGGCCCGAGTGAGGGGCTGTCGGAATTGCGCAATCGCGCCTACGCCAGTTACCTGCTGAGCCGTCAGGGGATTCTGGTAAGCGGTGCCTTGAGCGATATCCGCGAGCGTTACGAGAGCTACTTCAAGGACACCTGGCAAAACGACTTGGGCGCCGCCTATTTGGCCGCCAGCTACAAGTTGCTCAAGCAGGACCGCCAGGCCGATGCCCTGTTCCGCAAAATCCCGTGGCGTTCCCTTGTGGATAAGTGGGACAGCGACGGCCTGTACTACGACCCGCTGGTGCGCGACGCCGAACACCTGCACCTGCTGGCGCGGCATTTCCCGGAGCTGATGGACGATGTGCCCACGGCGCTGCTGGATAAACTCGGCAAGCGCCTCAACGAGCAACGCTACAACTCGTTGTCGGCCGCGCTGTTGCTGCGGGCTCTGGACAACTATGGCCAGCGTGCGCAAAGCGACATGACCCTCAAGGCCACCGCTTGGCTTGGCGACAAGCAACAACAGTTGCTGGAAATGGCCGGCCAACCGCCTCGCGCTGCCGTACCAAGCGCCACGCAAAAGCTGGTGATGGAAAAATCCGACGGCCCTGCGGCGTTCTACATGCTCAGCGAAGCCGGTTTCGACAAGGGCACCAAGCTCAAGCCGATCACCAATGGCCTGGAAATCGTGCACGAATACCTCGACCTCAAGGGCGAGCCGGTGAACAAGGTGGCCGTAGGCGATGAGTTCCTGGTGCGCCTGCGCCTGCGGGCCACCGACCGTGACCAAGTGCAGCAAGTGGCCGTGGTCGACCTGCTGCCGGGAGGCGTCGAGCCTGTGTATAACTTGCCTGCGGAGCCGGAAGCAGCCAGCACTGACGAAAGTGAAGGTGAGGAGTCCGACTACGTAGAGGACAACCAGGAAGAAGACACCTGGCAAGCGCCCATCGGCGAAACCGAGCTGAGCAACTGGCAGCCGGATTACGTGGACGTTCGCGATGATCGCGTGGTGTTGTACGGCACTGCACTGCGCGATGTAGGCACCTTCGTCTACCGCGTGCGCGCCACCAACGCAGGCACCTTCAATACGCCACCGGCCTACGCCGAAGGCATGTACGAAACCACCCTGCAAGGGCGCGGCAAAGTAGGCCAGCTTGAAATTACCAAGCCTTAAACGCCTGACGCCGCTGCTTGCAGCGGCGGTGCTGCTGGCGGGGTTGCGGTTGTGGCCGCATGCCCCGCTGGAAAACGCCGTGACCTCATCACGGGTGGTGTTGGCCGACGACGGTTCGCTGCTGCGCATGACGCTGGCGGATGACGGCCAATACCGTCTGTGGCTACCGCTGGAGCGGATATCCCCTTCATTGGTCGAAGCCTTGTTGCTCAAGGAAGACCGCAATTTCTACTGGCATCCAGGGGTGAATCCCCCGGCGTTGGTGCGCGCAGCCTTGGCTACCTACAGCGGTGGCCAACGCCAGGGCGGCTCGACCTTGAGCATGCAGTTGGCGCGGCGCTTGTGGGATCTGAACACGCGCCAGGTTCCAGGCAAGTTGCAACAGATGGCCTTGGCGCTGTGGCTGGAAGCGCGCTACAGCAAGCACGACATCCTTGAGGCCTACCTGAACCTGGCGCCCATGGGCGGCAATATCGAAGGTGCCGAGGCGGCCAGTCGTATTTACTTCGGTAAGTCTGCGGCGCAGTTGTCGCTGTCCGAAGCGCTGGCGCTGGCGGTGATTCCCCAGCAGCCGGGACGACGTGCGCGCTTCGGGCCCTCGCTGCAAAACGCGCGGCTGCGCTTGATGGCCGACTGGCGCGAGACTTATCCACAAGACCCGCGTAACGACAGTTTGCTGGACTTGCCTCTGGAGGCCCGTAACCGCCAGCAGATCCCCTTCCTGGCACCGCATTTGAGCGAACAACTGCTGGCGTCCCAGTCCGGCAACGAACTGAACAGCACCATCAACCTGCCATTGCAGCAGCTGCTTGAGCGCCTGATCACAGGTTTTATCGCCGAGCGGCGCAGCACCGGTGTGGAAAACGCCACCGCAATCCTGATCGACAGCCGTGACCAGAGCGTCAAGGCACTCGTGGGTTCTGCGGATTACTTATCCACAAGCATCCACGGCCAGGTCAACGGCGTGCTGTCACGGCGCTCGCCGGGTTCGACGCTTAAACCGTTCCTGTACGGGCTGGCGCTGGACCAAGGGGTGATCCACCCCATGAGCATCCTCAAGGACTTGCCGAGTAACTTCGGCTACTTTCAGCCGGAAAATTTCGACGGCAGTTTTGTCGGCCCCCTCACAGCGCGGGATGCGTTGATCCGTAGTCGCAATATCCCGGCCGTGTGGCTGGCCAGCCAGGTGAAGTCGCCGTCGTTGTATGGCCTGCTGCAACGCGCCGGTATCAAAGGCCTGCGTGACGAGAGCCATTACGGCCTGGCCCTGGCCCTGGGCGGCGGCGAGATGACACCCGAGGAACTGGCGCGACTCTATGTGATGCTGGCCGGCGACGGGCATCTACGGCCATTGCGCTATGTGCAGGAGCAGCCGCAATCCACTGGGGCGCAACTGCTCACGCCCCAGGCGGCCTTTATGGTGCGCGACATGCTGCGTCGCAACCCGCGCCCGGATGGCTTGCCGGGCCGCCATTGGCGCACCGCGTGGAAGACCGGCACCTCGTGGGGTTTCCACGATGCCTGGAGTGCAGGCCTGGTGGGCCCCTACGTGCTGGTGGTTTGGGTAGGCAACTTTGATGGCCGGCCAAACCCTGCGTTCATCGGCGCCAAGACCGCCGCACCGTTGTTCTTCCGTATCGCCGACGCCCTGCCCCTGGCCTTGCCCAACGTGGTGATCAAGCCCGACAAGCCACCGGCCGGGCTGGTACGCATCGACGTCTGTGCCGCCTCCGGCGACTTGCCCAACCGTTGGTGTCCGCAAACCCGCAAGACCTGGTACATCCCCGGTGTCTCACCGATTCGCGTGTCCAATCTGCACCGCCCGGTATTGATCGACACACGCACAGGCAAGGCGGCGTGCCCGCCGTTCGAGGCGCAATACACCCGTGAGGAGGTTTTCGAATTCTGGCCCAGCGACGTGCAACGCCTATACCGTGCCGCCGGGCTGCCGCGACGCACGCCGCCCAATGTGATGAGAAACTGCCAGCCCAACCGCCTCAGCGACCAGAGCGAAGCGCCGCAAATCCGTTCGCCGCTGACGCAAGTGAGCTATCAACTGCGCTTGTCTCAACCGCAGGAAAGCATCCCGCTGACTGCCAACGCGGCCAGCGATGCGGCGATGCTGTATTGGTTCGCTGATCAAACCTTGATCGGTCAGGGCCCACCGCAAGCCACGCTGAATTGGCGGCCGGGCAAGTCGGGGGAGTACCGGTTGCGGGTCAGTGATGATCAGGGACGCAGTGTTAGTCGGGGGCTGAAAGTGGAGTTTGTACCTTAGAACGCCCGCTCAATACAGGCGAGGTGCGAGTTCCACGTAGTGGGACTCACCGCCCCCCGTGGCGCCGGATAACCAACCCCATACGAAGGACAGTGTGGTACGTCCTGCCTCATCAACGCCCACCGTTCCTTGCGACCAGCCGGCCAATAGCTCGCCTTCCGTGGTCAGGCACTGGAAAAGCAGTTCGAGGGTGTTAGGGCCTGTTACGCGCCCTACCTGCTGACCGGTGCGAATCCGGCCACCCTGGTAGGTACCCGAGATGGCCTCACCGTCGACCTGGTAATAAAAAACCGTGCCGGCACCAGAGAGGCCTTGGGTGTTGTTGGCGACTGCAAACCGGCGACCGTGCAAACGGTCGCTGATTGGGGAAATAGGGGTATGCATTGAGGTCGAATCCTTTCGTCGAGCTGAACCTGGAGGCCCGATGGGCCTCCAGGACATGCCGTGTTACTCCACGGTCACCGACTTCGCCAGGTTACGCGGCTGGTCAACGTCGGTGCCCTTCAGCACGGCGACGTAGTACGACAGCAGTTGCAGCGGGATGGTGTAGAGGATCGGCGACAGGGTGTCGTGGATGTGCGGCATGTTGATGACGTGGGTACCTTCGCCATTGGTCATGCCGGCTTTTTCGTCAGCGAACACCACCAGTTGGCCGCCACGGGCGCGTACTTCCTGCAGGTTGGACTTGAGCTTTTCCAGCAGTTCGTTGTTCGGCGCGACGGTCACCACCGGCATGTCGTCATCCACCAGGGCCAGTGGGCCGTGTTTCAGCTCACCGGCTGGATAAGCTTCGGCGTGGATGTACGAGATTTCCTTGAGCTTGAGCGAGCCTTCCATCGCCACTGGGTATTGCGCGCCACGGCCGAGGAACAGGGTGTGGTTCTTGTCGGCGAACAATTCGGCGACTTTTTCCACAGTGCTGTCCATGGCCAGGGCTTCGCCGAGGCGGGCTGGCAGGCGACGCAATTCTTCGACCAGGGTGGCTTCAACGCCCTCGGCCAGGGTACCGCGCACTTGGCCCAGGGACAGGGTCAGCAGCAATAGGCCGACCAGTTGGGTGGTGAACGCTTTGGTCGACGCTACGCCGATTTCGCGACCGGCCTGGGTCAGCAGGGTCAGGTCCGACTCACGTACCAACGAGCTGATGCTGACGTTGCAGATCGCCAGGCTGGCAAGGAAGCCCAGTTCCTTGGCATTACGCAGGGCGGCCAAGGTGTCGGCAGTTTCACCGGACTGGGAGATGGTCACGAACAGGGTGTCGGGCTGCACCACTACCTTGCGGTAGCGGAACTCGCTGGCGACTTCGACCTGGCACGGAATGCCGGCCAGTTCTTCCAACCAGTAACGGGCAACCATGCCGGCGTGGTAGCTGGTGCCGCAAGCGACGATCTGTACATTGCGCACTTTGGCGAACAACTCGGCGGCTTGTGGGCCGAACGCGTTGACCAGCACTTGATTCTGGCTCAAGCGACCTTCCAGCGTGCGCTGTACCACCGATGGCTGCTCGTGGATTTCCTTGAGCATGAAGTGACGGAACTCACCTTTGTCGGCAGCTTCGGCGCCGTCACGGTATTGCACGGCTTCACGTTCGACAGCGTTACCGTTGACGTCCCAGATCGCCACGCTTTCACGGCGAATGTCGGCTATATCGCCTTCTTCCAGGTACATGAAGCGGTCGGTCACCTGACGCAGGGCCAGTTGGTCGGAGGCGAGGAAGTTTTCGCCCAGGCCCAGGCCGATCACCAATGGGCTACCACTGCGAGCAGCAACTACGCGGTCTGGTTGGCTGGCGCTGACCACTGCCAGGCCGTAGGCGCCATGCAGTTCCTTGACCGTGGCCTTGAGGGCGGTGGTCAGGTCGCTATGGTCCTTGAGTTTGTGGTTGAGCAGGTGGGCGATGACTTCGGTATCAGTGTCCGAAGTGAACACGTAGCCCAGGCCCTTGAGTTGTTCGCGCAGCACTTCGTGGTTTTCGATGATGCCGTTGTGCACCACCGCCAGGTCGCCGGAGAAATGCGGATGAGCGTTACGCTCGCACGGCGCACCGTGGGTTGCCCAACGGGTGTGGGCGATGCCGAGGCGGCCAACCAGAGGCTCACCCGCCAGGGCTTGCTCCAGCTCGCTGACTTTGCCTGGGCGGCGCATGCGCTCAAGCTTGCCGGCGTTGGTGAAGACAGCCACACCTGCGCTGTCATAACCGCGGTATTCCAGGCGCTTGAGGCCTTCGATCAGGATGGGGGTGATGTTGCGTTCAGCGACTGCGCCTACGATGCCACACATGGTGTTTCTCCTAGATGATTGCCGCGCATATCAGCGTAATGCCGCGGGCTTGGATCTGGTCGCGGGCCTCAAGCGGCAGGCGATCATCGGTGATAAGGGTATGGACGTTGCTCCAGGGCAGTTCCAGGTTGGGAATCTTGCGGCCGATCTTGTCGGATTCGACCATCACCACCACTTCGCGGGCGACCTCAGCCATCACGCGGCTCAGGCCCAGCAGTTCGTTGAAAGTGGTAGTGCCTCGCTCCAGATCGATGCCGTCGGCGCCAATGAACAGTTGGTCAAAGTCGTAGGAACGTAGCACTTGCTCGGCGACCTGGCCTTGGAACGAGTCCGAGTGAGGGTCCCACGTGCCGCCGGTCATCAACAGCACCGGCTCGTGCTCCAGTTCGCTCAGGGCCCGGGCCACGTGCAGGGAGTTGGTCATCACCACCAGGCCAGGCTGGTGGCCCAGCTCGGGGATCATGGCGGCCGTGGTACTGCCACTGTCGATGATGATGCGGGCGTGTTCACGCAGGCGCATTACGGCGGCACGGGCGATAGCGCGCTTGTACACCGAGATCGGCTGAGCGGCGTCACCCACCAATTCCTGCGGCATGGTGATTGCGCCGCCGTAGCGACGCAGCAGCAAGCCGTTGCTTTCGAGGGCAGCCAGGTCCTTGCGGATGGTCACTTCCGAGGTTTCGAAACGCTTGGCCAACTCGTCCACGCTCACTTCGCCCAATTCATTGAGCAAGGTCAGGATGTTGTGGCGCCGTTGGGGTGTATTTCGTTTCGACATGGTGATGATAAGTTTCGCTTCGAAAGATAACGAAGGCAATCAAAACCTATTAGCGAAAGGTCGTCAAGCGGGGGCGTAGAAAATTTTCGAAGTGACAGAGGGTAAATGTGGGAGCGGGCTTGCTCGCGAATGCAGTGTGTCAGTCAACTGATCCGGGTCTGACACACCGTATTCGCGAGCAAGCCCGCTCCCACATTGAATAGTTGTTGCTGATGAGATTGTGGATAACTCAGCTTTTCTTGATTTTCTCCGGGCGTTTCCAGCCGTCGATGTTGCGCTGACGGGCGCGAGCCACGCCGAGCTGCAAGTTATCCACATCCTGGTTGATGGTGGAACCAGCCGCCGTGGTGGCGCCATCGCCGACTTTCACCGGCGCAACCAACGAGTTGTTCGAGCCGATGAACACATCTTCGCCCAGCACCGTCTGATGCTTGTTGGCGCCATCGTAGTTGCAGGTGATGGTGCCAGCGCCGACGTTGGTGCGTGCGCCGATGACGGCATCGCCCAGGTAGGTCAGATGGCCGGCCTTGGCGCCTTCGCCCAAGTGTGCGTTTTTGAGTTCGACAAAGTTACCCACATGAGCCTTGGCTTCCAGCACGCTGCCCGGGCGCAAACGCGCGAACGGGCCGGCATCGCTACCTTCGCCCATCACCGCGCCGTCCAGGTGGCTGTTGGCCTTGATCACCACGCCTTTGCGCAGGGTGCTGTCCTTGATCACGCAGTTCGGGCCAATCACTACGTCGTCTTCGATGATCACGCGGCCTTCGAGGATCACGTTGATGTCGATCAGCACGTCGCGGCCGACAGTGACTTCGCCACGAACGTCAAAGCGTGCCGGGTCGCGCAGGGTCACGCCTTGGGCCATCAAGCGCCGACCTTCGCGCAGCTGGTAGTGACGCTCCAGCTCTGAAAGCTGCTTGCGGTCGTTGGCGCCCTGCACTTCCATCGGGTCGTGGGGTTGCTCGGTGGCCACCAGCAGGCCATCGCTCACGGCCATTTCGATGACGTCGGTGAGGTAATACTCGCCCTGGGCGTTGTTGTTGGACAGGCGGCTCATCCAGTCGGCGAGCTTGTTGGCCGGCACGGCCAGAATGCCTGTGTTGCCTTCGGTAATGGCGCGCTGGGCATCGCTGGCGTCTTTATGCTCGACGATGGCAGCCACCTTGCCGTCAGCGTTGCGCACGATGCGGCCGTAACCGGTGGGGTCGTCCAGCTCAACGGTGAGCAGGCCCATCTGGCCTGGCACAACGTGCTTGAGCAGACGCTGCAGCGTTTCCACTTCGATCAGCGGTACATCGCCGTAGAGGATCAATACGGTATCGGCGGTGATGAACGGCACCGCCTGCGCAGTGGCGTGCCCGGTGCCGAGTTGTTTGTCTTGCAATACGAAATTCAGGTCGTCCGCGGCCAGGCGTTCGCGCACCGCATCGGCACCGTGGCCGATCACCACGTGAATACGTTGTGGCTCCAACTGACGGGCACTGTGGATAACATGGCCCAGCATTGAGTTGCCGGCTACCGGGTGCAGCACCTTGGGCAGGGCCGAACGCATGCGAGTGCCCTGGCCTGCAGCGAGAATGACGATTTCAAGAGACATGAATGGCTACCAATCCTGAGAGGTCCGTCTTCAGACCAGAGATGTTTTGTGCAGAAAAAGAAAAAGGGTAGCCGAGGCTACCCTTTTTAATCAATCGCGCTTGAAGCGTGACGGCATGGCCGCTTACTTCTTGCGGATTTGCTGGAGCGTGCGCAGCTGGGCTGCAGCCTCGGCCAGACGTACAGCAGCAGCGCTGTAGTCGAAGTCCGCACCCTTTTCGTTCAGGGCCTTCTCGGCAGCCTTGACGGCTTCCTGAGCGGAGGCTTCATCCAAGTCGCCAGCACGTTGCACGGTGTCGGCAAGTACCTTGACCATGTTCGGCTGAACCTCAAGGAAACCACCGGAGATGTAAAACACCTCCTTTTCCCCGCCTTGCTTGGTCAGAGTGATCGGACCTGGCTTCAAGCTGGTGATCAACGGCGCGTGACCCATGGCAATACCAAGGTCACCGAGTTCGCCGTGTGCAATCACCATCTCTACCAGACCGGAGAAGATTTCCCCTTCCGCGCTGACGATATCGCAATGGACTGTCATAGCCATCTGATTGCCTCAACCTGATGAGCGCCCGTTTCCGGGCGCTTGGATTACAGTTTCTTGGCTTTCTCGATCGCTTCTTCGATGCCGCCGACCATGTAGAACGCTTGTTCTGGCAGGTGGTCGTAGTCACCGTTGAGGATGCCTTTGAAGCCAGCAATGGTGTCTTTCAG
>NZ_NKIG01000094.1:0-889 GCF_002255865.1 Pseudomonas sp. PGPPP1
GTGAAACGGCCCGTGGCCGTCAGGCCCCGTACGTCGATAACATCGGGACCAACGGTGCCGGTTAAAATGGGCAGCTCGACGGGGGCTGCGCCCTCGATGATCAACTGCGCTTTTTTGTCAGCCATGTGGCCTCCTATTTATGCTTCAAATCATCAGACAGACCCCCCACGCAGGGCCCGCACCACTATATTGATATAAATCCAGATGTCAATTTGCCTAAAGTCTTGCACCAGAAGGCTTTAACCGTACTTTTTCCTCGAAATTGACTGCCATTTACGCCTTTTATCCCGCCAGCGCAATCAGCTATTAGGGTGAGGTGAGCGCGTTGTCATTAGTAACCTAACTGTCTATACTCGGCCACCGACCGCCAAGGGCTTTTGGGCTTGCTTTCATTGGGGGTCGCACTCCCTGGGTGGTGCTTACCTGACCAGTGCACTCCCCAACAACTTTGCCCTGATTGTTAGGGGCTCTTCAGTGTGAAAAAAAGCCGTGAATAGCCAACGACCTGTAAACCTAGACCTAAGGACCATCAAACTCCCCATCACCGGCGTTACGTCGTTCCTGCACCGTGTTTCCGGCATCATCCTGTTCCTGGGCTTGGGCATCATGCTTTATGCATTGAGCAAATCCCTGGGTTCCGAGGAAGGATACGCCGAGGTGAAGGCATGCTTGACCAGCCCGCTGGCCAAGTTCGTAGCATGGGGCCTCCTGTCCGCTCTGCTGTATCACCTGGTAGCCGGTGTGCGCCACTTGATCATGGATGCGGGTATCGGTGAGACGCTGGAAGGCGGCCGCCTGGGCTCGAAAATCATCATCGCCATTTCCGTGGTGCTGATCGTTCTGGCAGGAGTTTGGATATGGTAACCAGCGTTACGAACCTTTCGCGTTC
>NZ_NKIG01000052.1:0-14352 GCF_002255865.1 Pseudomonas sp. PGPPP1
GCACCTTGACCCGGCCCCATTCATCGCAATAAATCTCCTCGCCGGGAGGGCCAACCACCGTGGCGATTTGCGGGCCGTCGATGCACGGTTTTTTACGCAGCTGTGCCTTCCAATCCGAGGTCCAGCGAATCGCGCTGGCTTTCAACGAGTAAGACGTACCAAGGCCACTGCCGAACGACTCTTCCTGCAAGCTGGTGTGCTGTTTGCCTTCGTGTCTGATGGCAATGGTGCGCCAGCGATCGTTGAAGTCTTCACGCGGATGCTCGTTGAGGTCGAACGCCAGCCCCGGCTGCAGGCGTTCATCGTCGCCTTCCAGGTGTGCCAACTTGGCGTCGTTGCGCAGCGCGGCCAGGCGCGTTTTGGTGAAGGGTTTGCCGGCAATGTCGCGCTTGTAGCGGCCGGGGTAGTCGTAGCGTTCGTAGTCTTTGTGCTGGTTGTTCAGGTCCTGATCGCCAGTGGCAGTGTGCTGCTGGTTGTAGCGCGGGTGGGTGAAGGTGTAGTCGCGCTGCACCTGCACGGCGGTGCGCACTTGTTCGGTGTAGTGGAAGCGGTTTAGCGCAGGTTCCTTGGAGTCGCCACCACCCATGGGTTGGTAGATCACCGGGCAATCGGTGTGGGTGCCAATGGTGCCGAGGCCGCCGACGCGGTCGGTGAGGATGAGGGTGTGGCCGTCGGCGCGGTGTTCGAAGGTGTAGAGCAGGCCTTCTTCGGCGGCGAGGCGGGCGATGAAGTCGAGGTCGGTTTCGCCGGCCTGTACGCAGTATTCGCGGGGTTGGTGCTCGAAGCAGATTTCGCTGCGGATGTCGGTCAGCTTTTGCTCGGCCAGCATGCTGGTGATGATGTCGGGCACGGTTTGGCCCTGGAAGATGCGCCAGTTGGAGCGCAGGTCGAAACGTTTCAGGGTCGGTTCAACTATGGCGGTGTAGCGAGTGCGTCGAAAGCCGGTGTCGCCTTGTTGGAACAGGCTGACCAGGCCGTGGACGTAGCGTACCGGGGTGTCGTCGCGCCAGATGGTGAACACTGCCGACAGGTCGAGCATGCGGTAGAAGTCGATCGCCGGGTGATGGCTGACGAGTTCGAGTTCCAGTTTGAACGGCTCGGACAAGCCCTCTTCAAGGGTAAATGAGACCACTTCGAAGGGATCGCCACGCAGCGGTTCGAAGGTGTAACGCAGGTCGCTTTGACGGGGCATGTGGGCTATTCCTTGACGTCACTAATGAAGGTCGTCACCGTCCGATACAGTTCCGGCTCCCAGCCCTGCGCCGTGGTATCGCGCATCAGCCGTGCAACGTTGGCGTACAAATCGTCCGCCAACCACGACAGGCCGCGCGATGCCAGCAGGTCGGCGGCTATCACCGTGGCGTAGCTGCGCTGGCGCGGGGCGTCATGGGTGGCGTGCAGGTCCTGCAGGCGCAGCAGCACCACTTCAACGCCTTCGGTATTGAGCTGGGTGGCCAATTCGTCGCGCAGGCCGGCGTATTCCTGCACCGGGCTGCCGGTGGTTTGCGCTTGATCAGCGCCGGTGATCCACGCCTGGGTTTGAGCATCAACGAACGGCGTGCCGTCGCTGAAACACAGCTCCAGCAACGCGGGCAGGCGGCAGACGAACCGCTCGCAGGTCTGGCGGATGGCTGAGGCCACTTCCTCCATCGCCAGACGCGAGGCGACGCTGGCCGTTAAATAGCTGCCGCGCAGCCAATATGGCGAGGCGCAGACGCTTTTTTCGAGGCGCAGCAGCAGGTTCGGGTCCAGGGCATTGTGGTTCAGCGCATCCTGATAGCCGTCGACGATATCCTTGGGTACGGCGGTCAATTCAGTGCGCCGGTCGCGGGTGATGAGAGGCGCAGTGCGCAGGTGCGACCACAGGCCGAAGCGTCGCAGTTGGTAGCCGGTGGGGTCGTAGGGGTCTTGCAGGTTGATCTGCTCGGCCATGCTCAACACGGCACGGCGTTGTTCGCGCTCATTACTCGGCGCTTGCGGCTTGGGACTGGTGAAAAAAGCTGACGCCAGAATGCTGCCGGGAGTGGCCGAACGGACGGGCTCTGCAGCAGCGACCGGCTCGCTGTATTTGACCAACTGGCGTTGCAGGGTTTCCAACGGTGCGGGGTCGAGTTTGGCGGGTTCGGCACACCGTTGCAGATTGGCCAGGGCCAGCTCCGCCGCCGCTTGATAGGCCGGTTCAAAACTGCTGCGCTCCAGGGTTGGCAATGCCTGAGCAAGATCGCCCAGCATGCGTTGTACTTGCTTGCGTTTGTTCAGGTAGCCGGTGGGGCCGGGCTTGGGGTGGGCACTGTCCCAATACAGTTCGACCATACCGGCCAATAGCCCCAGCGCATCGGCCCAACGTGCCCATTGCCGGGTGCGCAGCCACACCACCTGCAGATGAGCGAGGATGCGCCAGTGCTTGCACTGAATCGCCAAGTATTGACGGGAAGCTTCGTCGATATAGGGCCAGTCGATGTCGCCTTCACGCAGGCCGCCGAGCTTGACCATTTCCTGGTCGATAGCCTGGTAGGTTTCGTCCTCGACATCGAAATGGCCTGCAGGTTGCGCAGGGTCAATGGGGGTCAGCAGCAGCTTGACCGCGTGCGCTGGAACGTCAATTACCAGCGACATACTTGGCGCTCCTGCTCAATCAACTCGCCCAGCCCTTCGGCGTCAAATACCAAGCCGTGCAGCCGGGGATAGTCACTCTCAATGCGCAGGCGCTGACCACCGCCCATATTGCGCAACAAGGCAATGGCCTGCAGCCCGCGTCCGGCGTCAACCACCAGGCCGGCATCGTCCAGCACCTGCCACTGATAGGCTTCGGAAACCGGGCGCTCGTCCTTGAACAGCTGGATGCGAATCTTGTTCGGCTTGGCCGGTTCATCCAGCACCAGCTGCAGGCGCGAGATTTTCGATTCACAACTGACAGCCAAGTAAGGCCGTGGCGGCAACGCCCCCAGGGCCGGGGCCGAGATCACCAGGCGGGGTTGCTGGTCGTTGTCCGATTCGGGGAATGACGACAACAGGAAACGCTGGTCCTCGGGTGGACGCTTGGCTTCATTGCGCTGCACCAGATCGACAATCGGCAGCACCTGGCCAAGGGCGCGCGGTGCAGCTGGGGGGTGATGGATGGGTGTACCAGCGGCCAGATCAAAACACTCCAAGCGCTTCAGGGGCGAGACGATGGAAGGGCAATCTTGTGTTGCCGCCTGCGTGTCCATTACGGCCATAACCGCCAGGCAGAGCCCCCCTTTCCATTCTCGCCATCCGTTGCGCATTAACGCCTCCTGAATATGTCTCGCCTAAATCCGAACCGGACATTTTTCGACTTTCGAACTACTGTTGCTTAGGCCGAAAGTTAAATTAATTAACTTGCAAAGCGTCACCTGAGCTCAAGGAATAGGCAAGTAAAAGACGATCAATACACTGCTACACCCCGAATAAAAAGAGACCTCTTTCAGATGCATCCACAATAAGCGTAGGAAAATTAACCGCACTCATCGCGACGCTATTTCCTACATCCAAAGACCACGAATCGCGTCCACGCCGTCCTACAAGACAAACCTTGCAGCAGCTGGTTCTAATACGCCGACTTTACGAAAAGGACTCTTCCCATGTCGAAAACCCAAGGTTCTGTCGCGCCCAAAGAGCGCGTCAACATCAAATACGTGCCCGCCACAGGAGACCAACAAGCCGAAGTAGAGCTTCCCCTGATGCTATTGGTTACAGGCGACTTCAAAGGCCACGGCGAACTAATCGCCATTGAAGATCGGCAAGCCATTCGCATCGACAAAGACACATTCAATGAAGTACTGACCAAGGCCGAAGTTACCTTGGAGATGGCAGTTCCGTCCGTTCTTAACAACGACATCGACACCGACCTGAACGTTCAGCTTCAATTCAAGAGCATCAACGACTTCGGCCCTGACGCCGTTATCCGCCAAGTGCCTGAGTTAAATAAGTTATTGGAACTGCGCGAAGCCTTAGTTGCGCTCAAAGGCCCAATGGGCAATGTCCCGGCCTTTCGCAAACACCTGCAGAACCTGTTGACCGATGAAACCGCACGCCTACGTTTGGCCAGCGAACTGAACCTGGTTCTCGACGCGCCCAACAACTGACTTGAACGCCCTTCTCAACGGAGTACTCCCCATGCCTATGGAAAGCGCCGCCGCCCAGGTACTGGTGGCTGACGAACAAACGTCGCTGCTGGACCAACTGCTGGCCAACACCACCATCCGCCCTTCCCAGGAAGGCTATGCCGTTGCCCGCCAAGGCGTGGCTGCGTTCATCAGCGAAATCCTGCAAAGCGGCGATCACCAGCAGCCGATCAACAAATACCGGGTCGATCAAATGATTGCCGAAATCGACCGGGCGTTGGGCAAGCAGATGGACGTGATCTTGCACCAGCCCCAGTTCCAGCAACTGGAGTCTGCGTGGCGTGGCCTGAAGTTGCTGGTGGACCGCACGGACTTTCGCGAGAACATCAAGCTGGAGATGCTGCACGTCACCAAAGAGGAACTGCTGGACGACTTCGACAATGCCGGCGACATCACCCGCAGCGGCCTGTACAAGCACGTCTACACCGCGGGCTACGGCCAGTTTGGTGGCGAGCCGGTGGGCGCCATTGTTGGCAACTACACGTTTGGACCGGGTTCGCCGGACATCAAGTTACTGAGCTATGTGGCCTCGGTGGGCGCCATGTCCCATGCACCGTTTGTCTCTGCGGCAGGGCCTGAGCTGTTCAACCTGGAGGGGTTCCAAGGGCTGCCCGATCTCAAGGAGATCAGCGACATTTTTGACGGCCCACGCCATACCAAATGGCGCGGGCTGCGTGAGTCCGAAGACGCCCGCCATCTGGCCCTGACTCTGCCGCGCTTCCTGCTACGCACGCCGTACAGCACCGAAGACAACCCGACTCGCAGTTTCGGCTACAACGAAACCGTCGATGGCAACCATGACAATTATCTGTGGGGCAACACCGCGTTCCTGATGGCTTCGCGCATTACCGACAGCTTCGCCCGCTACCGCTGGTGCCCGAACATCATCGGCCCGCAATCCGGCGGCGCGGTCGACGATCTGCCGGTGCACTTGTACGAATCCCTCGGCCAATTGCAGGCCAAGATCCCCACTGAAGTGCTGATCTCCGACCGCAAGGAATTCGAACTGGCCGAAGCAGGCTTCATCCCGCTGACCATGCGCAAGGACAGCGACAACGCGGCGTTCTTCTCAGCCAACTCGCTACAAAAGCCCAAGAACTTCCCCAAGACCCGCGAAGGTCAAGAGGCGCAGACCAACTACAAGCTCGGCACCCAACTGCCGTACCTGTTCATCGTCAATCGACTGGCGCACTACATCAAGGTGCTGCAACGCGAGCAGATTGGCAGCTGGAAAGAACGCCAGGACTTGGAGCGTGAGTTGAACACTTGGCTCAAGCAGTACATCGCCGACCAGGAAAACCCTTCCTCTGACGTGCGTAGTCGTCGTCCATTGCGCGCCGCGCAAATCGTCGTACAGGACGTGGCCGGCGATCCGGGCTGGTACCAGGTGTCGTTGGCAGTTCGCCCGCACTTCAAGTACATGGGCGCCAACTTCGAGATCTCGCTGGTGGGCCGGCTGGACACCCAATAAGTGGCCGGCGCCAGCCTGTTCGAACGCTTGGAACCCGATGCGCCGCGCTACCGCCCAGGCAGTGCGGATGAACAGGCGGGCCAGCGTATTGAGGCGATCAAGCGCCACTTGGAACACGTGCTCAACTCACGCCAGGGCTGCTCACAAAGCAGCCCTGAACTGGGCCTGCGCGACTTCAACGGGGTCACCCAGGCCAGCAGTGATCTGGTGGTCGCCATCAGCGCCGATATCCGGCGTTCGGTGGAGGCGTTTGAACCGCGCATTACGGTGACCGGCGTGCGCTATCAGCCCGACCCGGACCTGCCGCTGGAGCTGAATTTTCGCCTGGATTGCCAGGTGCAGGTCAACCACAAGGACGAACAGGTGCAGATCGAAGTGGCCATGCATGGCCGCGACGGCTACACCCGCGTGAGATGAGGATGCGATGGACTTGAAACAACGCTTTGCCGAGGAATTGCGCTACCTGCGCGAACTCGGCCGCGAGTTTGCCGAGGACAACCCGCAACTGGCGCAGTTTCTCGGTGATCAGGCGGGTGACCCCGACGTAGAGCGGCTGCTGGAGGGCTTTGCCTTCCTCACCGCCAAGCTGGGGCTGAAGATTGATGACGATTTGCCGGAGCTGACTCATCCGCTGTTGCAGATGCTCTGGCCCAACTACCTGCGCCCCCTGCCCAGCGCGACCATCATCCGCTTTACGCCGTTGCCCGATGCAATCAGCCAGCGCCAGGTAATTCCCAAGGGCACGCCACTGTTTGCCAAGCCGGTGAATGGCACGTCCTGCCAGTTTCGCACCTGCACCGATGTCAGCCTGTACCCGCTGGCCTTGCAGGAAGTCAGCGACGCCCACAGCCGTGAGGCTTCGGTGATGCGTATCGACCTCAAGGTGTTGACCGGGCAACCGCTGACCAGCATGGCCTGCGACCAATTGGATTTTCACCTTGGCGGCGATAACGCCACCGCGCTGACCTTGTACCTCTGGCTCGCGCACTATCTGGACAGCGTTACGCTGCACATCAATGGCGAAGGTCATCGTCTGTCGGCCAAGGATATCGGCTTTCCCGGTTTCACCGCCGACGAGGCACTGCTGCCCTACCCGCGCAATGTGTTCGATGGCTACCGGATCCTGCAGGAATACTTTGTGTTCCCGCAGCGGTTCCATTTTTTCAGCCTGACCCGTTTGGCTCACGTTTGGCCGGATGTCACCGCCACCACCCTGCGTTTTGAATTTCAGTTCACCCGGCCCATGCCGCCCGATATCCGCCTGCGTACCTGCGACCTGCACCTGTACTGCGCGCCTGCCGTCAACCTGTTCCGCCACGATGCCAACCCTATCGCTCTGGACGGGCGCAGCCTGGAGCGGCGTATCAGCCCCAGCGGCAGTCAGCCTGAGGCTTACGAGATTTTCAGTGTCGACAAGGTGGCCGGTTGGGATGCCGCCGATAAGGAGCGCAAGGGTGATCCGCTGCGCAGGTTTACCCCGTTCGAATCGTTCCAGCATGAGATCGAGCACGCACGGGGTCGAACTGCGCTGTACTTTCGCACGCATATCGAGGAGTCGCATGGCCGTGAAGGCCTGCAGCATCGCATCGCTTTCGTTCGTGGCGATGAGAGCTTGTACATCGGCGAGCATGAAGCGGCGTCCATTGAGTTGACGTGCAGCAACCGCGATTTACCGCAGTTGCTGGGCGTTGGAGATGTGTCGCTGTCTACCGAGGTCACGCCTTCGTTCGCCACCTACACCAACTTGATTGCACCGACTCGAAGCTACCGGCCCGTACTGGACAGCAGCCTGCACTGGACGCTGATTTCAAACCTGTCGCTGAACTACCTGTCGCTGCTATCGGCCGAGCCGCTCAAGGCAGTGATTCGTGCCTATGACTTCGCCGCCTTGCACGACCTGCAACAGGCCCGCGCTACGCGCAAACGCCTAAATGGCATCCACAAGGCAGTGACCACGCCCATCGACTGGCTGATGAAAGGCCAGCCGGTGCGCGGCTTGCAAACCCGCTTGCAACTGGACCAAAACGCATTCCTTTGCGAGGGCGAGTTGTTCCTGTTCGCCAGTGTGCTTTCGCACTTCTTCGCCCTCTACGCGAGCATCAATTCCTTCCATCGCCTGGAAGTCATCAACTCCACTAACAACGAGTGCTACGAATGGCCACTGTTGACCGGCAGACAACCCGTGATCTAGCCGACCTGCTGCTGGCCGACGCGCGAAACTATTCGTTTCATCGTCTGCTGGAGCATCTGCACGCTTTGCATGGCGATGACCTGGAAGCGCAGCCCTTGAGTATGGCGGCGCGCCGTCGTGTGCGCCTGCAAAGTCACGCGGGGCTGGGCTTTCCAGCTTCCGACGTGGTCGAGGCGGCACGGCTTGGGGATCGCGAAGAAGTGCGCTATCGCTTGCAGACAACCTTCTTTGGCCTGCACGGCACAGACTCGCCGCTGCCCGGTTATTACCTGGACCGCCTGGCCTACGAGCAGGCACAGGAGCGTGGCATACGTCCGGCGTTCATGGACTTTTTCAATCATCGCCTGCTAACCCTTTTGCACCATAGCTGGCGTAAATACCGCTATTACATCCGTTTTCAGGCCGAGGGTAGCGACCGGTTTTCGCGTTATATCTTTTCCCTGATCGGCCTGAACGATAACGACCTGCGCGGGGCCACGCCGTTACCTTGGGGGCGCCTGCTGAGCTTTGCCGGCCTGATCGCCAGCCGCAGCCGTTCGCCTTCGGTGGTGTCCGGTATTGTCGAACATTGCTTCGACCTGCACGGCGTGTACATCCGAGAATTCGAGGCGCGCTCGGTGAGTTTGCCGCAGCGCCAGCGCCATTCGCTAGGTAAGGCCAACGGCACGCTGGGCAGCGATTTTGTGGTGGGAGACCGCAGCAAGACCCGCGCCAGCAAATTCACCCTGGTAATTCCCGGCCTGACCCAGGCGCGGTTTCGCCAATTTCTGCCCAGCGGTGATCAGTTCGGGCGGTTGCGCCAGTTGATGGACTTCTTGCTGCGCGATGTCACCGCCTATGACCTGGAACTGGGGCTACGCGAAGAAGACGTGCCGCCCTTCAACCTGCAACGCGACAGCGGCAGCCATCTGGGTTGGACCAGCTTTATCGAGGACCAGGAACAACGTCATCCCGCCGTGGTGCGGATCCGGGGGCGCGCATGAAGCTGACCCTGGTTATCAGCAATCCCGCGCAGTTGCTGCACGGGTATTTGCCCCTTCATCGGTTCGGCCCACAGGGTGGCAGCATCGGCAGTGCGGCGGCTGACTGGCGCCTGGAGGATCGCCACAACAGCGTGCGGCCCAACCACTGCGAAATCCGGGTTGTCGAGGGACGTTTCTGCGTGATCGACCTCAGTGGCAGCACCTACGCCAATGGCCATGACTTGCCATTGGGTCGCAATGTGGCGGTGAGCCTCAACGAGGGCGACCTTTTACAGATTGGGGCGTATCGGGTCGCGGTGCAATTGGGTGAGCACGCACCCCGCTCGCTCGATGAGCTGTTCACCGGCCAGCCGGAAGGCCTTAAAGCCTGGCACTGGGAGGATTTACCAGCCCTGCCACTGCCCGATCCGCGACCTGCCACGTGCCCGGAGTTCGAACGCCTTTGCCAACCGGTGAACTTGGCGGAACAAGGTGATCCGCTGCGAGCACTGCAGGCTGCGCCGCTCTCAAAGCAGCCGCCCGAAGTACCTCCGATGATTCCTAAACGCTCCAGCACGCTGTTCAGCAACTTGCGCCTGGGCACTCTGTTATTGGCATGCCTGACCCTAGGCGGCTGCACCCTGCTCGGCAAAGTCGGCCAAGTGATCTGGAACCCGTCGATCCCAGTCGGTGGCCCAGACGACCAGCCCAGCCGCTACTCCCTGAGCCTGCACGCCAGCGACCACGTCAATCCACGCCTGATCAGCACCGGCACCGCACCGGTTGAAGACGCGAGCCGCGCGCCCTACGCCCTCAACGTTCAGGCAAGCAGCCCCCAAGCACTGACCGACAAAGTGCAAACCCTGCTCAACCACTTGTACGAAAACGTGCCGGCTCAGTCGCCGCTGACCGTGAAACCCGAACCGGCGGAGCCCATGTCACCCCTCGAAGACACGCTGTTGGGCCAATACGACGCCCAAGGGGTCAGCCTGACCACGCCTTGGGGCAACCCGACATTGCAGCATGTCGCCACGCCAATCGCCTTCAAGGTCTTGCAGCTGACCGACGACTCGCTGCTGGTCAACGCCAGCCCCCAGGCCATGGCTGAAGACATGAAAAAGACCTTGGGCAGCACCTACATCCGCGCCGACGACTACCTGCTCCAGCCCGGCCAATTCAAGTTCGTCGACCTGCGCGCCCTGGATGAGGACACCCGTTTTATCGCGGTGATCGCCGACTACCACAGCAGCGATGTCGGCCAGTGGAAACAGCATCTTCGGGTTGAACCCAAGGGCCGGCAATACGCCGTGCTGGTGCAGTTGGACGCCACCCAGGTCAGCCTCAAGGGAGAAACCCGATGACATCTTTTCCAGCTACTTTTGCGCAGAGTAATTACCGATGAGTTCACGCAACCCCGTTATCTGGCATGAAGGTTTGTTCGTCAAACCCCAGCACTTCCAGCAGCAGGCCCGCGCCGCCGAGGCCGCCATGCATCAGCGCGTGCACAGCCTGAACGACGCCCTTTACGGTTTCAGCGAACTGGCGTTGAACACCGAATACCTGGGCTTCGGCAAGGTCGCGATTACCCACGCGCGCGGGATCATGCCCGATGGCAGTGTCTTCGACATTCCGCATGATCTGGCACCGCCCGCCCCTTTGGAGATCGCCGACAGCAGTGCCGTCAACCAGATCGTCTATCTGGTGCTGCCGCTGCGTTCCAACGGCGCCCTCGAAGTGCGCTGGCCCGACCATTACGGCAACAGCCGCTACATCGCCCGTCGCGAGGACATCCGCGACACCCACAGCGATGACGGCGATCAGGTGGGCATGGACCTGGCCGTGCCTAACCTGCAACTGATGCTTGAACGCAGCGACCGCAGTGCCTTCACCGGCATCGCCCTGGGCCGAATCAAAGACAAACGCCCGGACGGCAGCTTGGTGATGGATGAGCATTTCTATCCCACCAGCCTGTCCCTGCAAGCAGTGCCGACATTGCACCGCTACCTGGGTGAAGTGGCCGGATTGATGCGCGCGCGCGCCCAGAACCTGGCCCAGCGTATTGGCTCGCCGGGGCAGTCGGGCGTGGCCGATGTCACTGACTTCAACTTGCTGCAAACCCTCAATCGCCTGTTCCCGTTGTTCCAGCACCTGGCCCGCCAGCGCCAGGTTCACCCGGAGCGGCTGTACACCGCACTGGCCCAGGCCTGCGGTGAACTGGTGACCTTTACCGATGAAGGTCACCTGCCCCAGGAGTACCCGGCCTACCAACACGACAACCTGCGCGAGTCCTTCCAGCTTCTGGAGCACACCCTGCGTCGCGCCTTGGGCACCGTGCTGCAACCGCGGGCGGTGTCGCTGCCGATCGTCGAGCTGCAATACGGCGTGCGCACTGCCGCATTGAACGACAAGCGCCTGCTGGACAACGCCGAATTCGTACTCGCGGTGCGGGCCGAACTGCCCGCAGAGACCCTGCGCCAGCAACTGCCCAGGCAGATCAAGATCAGCTCCACCGAAGGCCTGGAGCAATTGGTCAGCCTACAACTTCCAGGCATTCCGCTGCTGCCGCTACCGGTTGCGCCGCGTCACCTGCCGTTCCATGCCGGCTTCAGCTACTTCGAACTCGACCGCCATCACCCGACCTGGGAGAGCCTGCGCAGCGGCAGCGGGTTTGGCTTCCATATTGCCGGAGAATTCCCGGAACTGGAGTTGCAGTTCTGGGCCATCAGGAGTGAAAAAGATGAGTGATGTGAAGAACGGCTCCAACCCTGAGTTAGACGTCAGCCCTCCAGTGTTTGACGAACTGGTACAGCACTTCAGAAGCCAGCCGGAACCTGCCGAACCAGAGCAGCCGAAACCAAAACCCGAACTGCTGCTTGCAGACCCTGAATTCGACATACGCGGTGTGGCGTGGAACCCGCTGTGCGATGCCGCCACGCCCTTGATCGGCCTGGTAATCCGAATACGGCGCCTGGACCAGCATGCCGACGTGCCTGCGTTGTACCGCAGCGTCAGCAACCAGATCACCACGATCATGGAAGAAGTCAGCCAACTCGACTACGACGACGGCATGCTCAAGGCCTACTCCTACAGCCTGTGCCTGTTGCTGGACGAGGTCGTCATGGCCACCTCCTGGGGCAAGCTCTCCAGTTGGAGTGAACGCTCATTGCTCAGCCAGTTCCACGGGGAAACCCGAGGCGGTGAGCGGTTTTTCACCATCATGAACAACATGATCCCCGAAGCGGCCCGGTACCAGCATGTGCTGGAGTTTATGTACCAGTGCCTGGTCTCCGGCCTTAAGGGCAAATATGGCTTACATCCCAAGGGTGATGACGAAATACAGAAAATCATCACCCAACTGCACGGTCTGTTGCGCCCCTTGCGCGGCGAGACGCCCAAACGCCTGACCGACCCGCTCAAAAACGTTGCGCCGCGCAATTACCGGATCAAGCGCACCTGGCCGCTGTGGACACCGTGGGCTTTGGCCGCGGTCGTTTTGGTGACCGCCTACACGATCTACACCCTGCGCCTGAACGCCATCACCCAGGAGGTGTTGGTCTCCCTGGAGCGGATTCTCAACCTGTAACCGATTTTCAGCGCACTCATTGCGAGTGCCTGCAAAGCCATGGCCGTGTCGGCCATAACCCACGACCCCAACGGTCACTCAATTGATCGCGACAAGGAGCATGTCATGCCAACACCCGCGTACATCAGCATCCACGGCAAAAACCAGGGCCATATCACCAAGGGCGCATTCACTGCCGACTCGGTGGGCAACGTCTTTGTGGAAGGCCACGAGGATGAAATCCTCGTCCAGGAAATTGACCACCAGATTGCCGCTCCCACCGATCCGCAAAGCGGTCAGCCTGCCGGCCAGCGCGTGCACGAACCTCTGATCTTCACCAGTGCCTTGAGCAAAGCTTCGCCCATGCTCTACCAGGCCCTGGCCACCGGCGAAATGCTGCCCACCGTCGAGGTCAAGTGGTTCCGCACCTCGGGCGATGGCAAGCAGGAGCATTTCTTCACCACCAAGTTGGAAGACGCCACCGTCGTCAAAATCAACACCGTGCTGCCCCACGCCCAGGACAGCAAAAACGCCAACTACACCCAGTTGATCAAGACCAGCCTGGCGTATCGCAAGGTCAGCTGGAGCCATGTGGTGGCTGGCACCGAAGCTTCCGATGACTGGCGTAAACCGGCTTAACCGCCGGCCTGCCCGTTCCGCCGCGTCAGCGGCGGAACGTTCACTGGCTCAATAGTTGGTACGCGCAACGTCACCGTTAACGGCAAAGCCGTGGCGCGTATCGGTGAAAGCACCGACCACACAGGCGTGCTGAAAAACGGCGACGCCAGCTGGCTGATCAACTGACCCAGACTCACCACAAGGAGGTTTCATGCCCCGTCAAAGCGACCTGCGTTACACCTTCGAACCGCTACGGGGCGATCCCTTCGAAGTGGTCTCATTTACCCTTCAGGAAGGCCTATCCCAACCGTTCAAACTGGAACTGGAACTTGTCAGCCATCACCCGGCGATCGACTTCTACCGCATGCTCGACCTGGCGGCAGTGTTCACCATCTGGCGCGACGACACCCCGGTTCGCTACGTCCACGGTTTGGTCAGCCTGTTCCAGCAAGGTGACACCGGTTTCCGCCGCACCCGCTACACCGCCATAGTTGAACCGACCCTGAAGCGTTTCGACCTGCGCTCCAACTGGCGCATCTTCCAGGGCCAGACCGTGCCCGACATCATCACCAGCATGCTGGCCGAGCAAAAGCTGACTGACATCCGCAGCGAGATCTGCTTCGAGCACCAACCTCGCGAATACTGCGTACAAGCCGGCGAAACCGACCTCGACTTCATCGCCCGCCTCGCCGCCGAAGAAGGCCTGCTCTACACCTTCGAACACCGTGCCGACGGCCACACCCTCATCCTTACCGACCGCGTCGGCGGCCTCGGCACCATCGGCACCCACACCGATTGCCCGGTGATCTACCAACCCATGTCCGGTGGCGACTCCAAGGAACCGGCGCTGAACCGCTTCCACTACACCGAACAAGTGCGCACCGCACGCCAGGTGCAGCGCGACTACACCTTCACCCACCCGCGCTATAGCCAGCAGCACACTGCCACTGGCGATCAGGACCTGAACAACCAGCACAAGGACTACGAACGCTACGACTACCCCGGCCGCTACAAACGCGACATTGCCGGCAAGCCCTTCACCAAAACGCGCCTGGCCGCGCTGCGTAACGACGCCAAGTTGGCGCACCTGGAGGGCGACGATGAGCGCCTGCAACCCGGGCTGGCGTTCGACCTCAACGAGCATCCGCGTGAAGACTTCAATGACCGTTGGCGCACCATCGCCATCAGACACGAAGGCAAACAACACACCAGCTTGCAGGAAGAGTCGTTCGGCAGCGGCCTTGGTACGTCTTACTCGTTGAAAGCCAGCGCCATCCGCTGGACCTCGGATTGGAAGGCACAGCTGCGTAAAAAACCGTGCATCGACGGCCCGCAAATCGCCACGGTGGTTGGCCCTCCCGGCGAGGAGATTTATTGCGATGAATGGGGCCGGGTCAAGGTGC
>NZ_NKIG01000095.1:0-876 GCF_002255865.1 Pseudomonas sp. PGPPP1
GCACATCCAGCCACTACCAGAGTGGCCTGCACACGACCGCGCATGATGAACTCAGCTAAGGCGCGCATGCATTCAATCCCTTACTACTTGTCGACTGCCCGGTCTCAGCGGCCGTGGCTGTCGGTGTAGGCCAGCAGGGCCAGGAAGCGGGCGCGCTTGATAGCGGTGGCCAGCTGACGCTGATAACGTGCTTTGGTACCGGTGATACGGCTTGGAACGATTTTGCCGGTCTCGGATACGTAGGCTTTCAGAGTGTTGAGATCTTTGTAATCGATCTCTTTCACGTCTTCAGCGGTGAAGCGGCAGAATTTACGACGACGGAAGAAACGTGCCATTTGATAGGCTCCTTAAAAGGTCCGTGGATTACTCGTCAGCGTTATCGCTGTTGTCGCTGTCATCACCATCAACGCCTTCGGCGTCGGAGTGCTCAGGACGGTCGCGACGCTCACGGCGCTCACTGCGGTTTTCTTCAGCCTTGAGCATCTCGGATTGGCCGGTAACGGCTTCTTCGCGACGGATGACCAGGTTACGGATCACTGCATCGTTGTAGCGGAAGTTGTCTTCCAGCTCGGCCAGGGCCTTGCCAGTGCACTCAACGTTCAGCATCACGTAGTGAGCCTTGTGAACATTGTTGATTGCGTAGGCCAGTTGACGACGGCCCCAATCTTCCAGACGGTGGATTTTGCCGCCGTCTTCTTCGATCAGCTTGGTGTAACGCTCAACCATGCCGCCGACTTGCTCGCTTTGATCCGGGTGGACCAAAAAGATGATTTCGTAATGACGCATGAATGCTCCTTACGGGTTGTAGCCTGCCGCTCAAAAACGGTCAGACAAGGAGTGAATGACACTTATGGATCTTGCCGCAGGGAGGCACAT
>NZ_NKIG01000053.1:0-14187 GCF_002255865.1 Pseudomonas sp. PGPPP1
TAGGCGCCCCGTTAAACCACGCTGGCCGAACGCAGGCTTGAATCCGTGGGTAACCCGGCAGGACGCCGGGTTAGCCGCGCTGGGCCAAGGATGGCCCATCGCGGCGGCCCACGGATTCAAGCCGGAGTTGAGGGCATGCCGAGCCTAGGCGAGGCACCGAGTGGTGGGGCAAGAGCCCTTTGGTTACTTTGGGGCTCTTTTCCAAAGTGACTCGCCGTAAGGGCGAAACCAATATCAGGCATCACCAAAAAAACGGATATGCCCCCCCTCGCTTACCCCCTATTTCCCACCAGCACTACCCTGACTACCGTCATACCCATCCCCCTCACTGGTATCGCCGCTATCATCCTGCCCCTGATGCAACACCCCACCCGTCTTCACCTGCGGCAACTCCCGCAACGTCGAATTCAACGCCGAGCGCGGCAGCGGATTACTGGTGGTAGTCGACAGCTCCTGACGGAACGGGTTAACCAGCTTGGCATTCAGACGAATATCCTGAGACGAAGCCCCCACCGACAGATTGAAACTGTCCGCATCCACCACCCACTGCTTGCTCTTCACATCGTAGTAAGCCAGCGAGCGGTCGTTGAGTTCGATGGTCACACGCTTGCTCTCACCCGGCTTCAAGAACACCTTCTTGTAGCCCTTGAGCTCCTTGAGCGCCCGCTCCACTTTCGGATGATTCTGCCCCACATACAACTCGGCCACTTCCGCACCCGCCACCTTGCCGGTGTTGGTCAGGTCGAACGACACCTTGATCGGCGCACCCGCCACCGCGACCCCAGGGGTCACGCTGATATTGCTGTAGCCAAAGGTGGTGTACGACAAACCATAACCGAATGGGTACAGCGGCTTGATGCCCTTCTTCTCATACCCGCGATAGCCCAGGAACAGATCGTCCTTGTAGCTCATCGTGTCCAGGGTTTCCTGGTTGTCGAATTTGGGGAAAGTCGCATAGATCGGGTTGTCTTCGATATTGCGCTCGATGCTGATCGGCAGCTTGGCCGACGGGTTGACCTTGCCCAGCAAGATCTCCGCCAGCGCCTGCCCACCGTTCTGCCCCGGGTAGAACGCATGCAGCGCCGCCGGTACCTGGTCGATCCAATCGCTCATCTTCAAGCCGGTGCCGCCGTGCAAGGTGACCACGGTGTGTGGGTTGACCTTGGCGATGCTCTGGATCAGTTGGCTCTGGAACTCCGGCAAATCGAAGCTGTGATCGAAGCCTTCGCCTTCGTATTCGTTGCTATTACCGGCGGCCACCAGCACCGCGTCGTACTGCGCCAGATCCTTGGGCGCCACCAGCGAGGCCCAGCTCATCTGCACGCCTACCAGGCCGCCCATGGTCGAGAGGTAGCCGTTGCGGCGCGAGTATTCAAGCTTGATGTCCACCGCCTTGCCGGCCTGCAGGTTGACCTTGGCGAACACCGGTATGGTCGGCGGGATGCTGTTGTTCGGCAGTGGCTTGCCGTCGCCGTTGTCGAGGATTTTCTTGCCGTCGACGTACAGGCGCACGGCCCCGTCGGCGCGGATCTTGAACACCTGCTCGCCGCTGACCGTCGGGGTGACCTGGCCGCTGTAGCGAATCGAAGTGGCCGCAGTGTCGCCGTTGACCGGCAGGCTGTCGGTGGACCAGTCCAGGTCGACATGGCTGTCGGTACGGCTGGCAGCGGCGTCACCGGACCAGTTGGTGTTGCTGAAGAACTCGGTCTTCAAGCCCTTGGCACTGTTGCCGGCGCTGTCGGTGTGGGTCCATACCGAGGCGCTCGGGTCCAGGGACAGGCCGTCGATAAACTCGACCTTGGCCCCTGGCGCCAGTTGCTGCAGGCCACTCAGTTCGCTGATGTAGTTGGCTGCCATCACGTTGGCGCTGCCGAACCCGGTGGGTGGCGCGTACTTGGCCAGGTTGCCGACCACGGCGATGCGCTTGGCTTTCTTGGCATCCAGTGGCAGCAGGTTGTCCTGGTTTTTCAGCAGCACGATGCCTTCACGGGCGGCATTCAGTGCCACGCGGTTGCTGGTGGCGCTGTTCATGTTGTGGTTAGTCAGCGGTGCCTTGCTGTCGAACTTGAACAGGTAGATCTGTTTGAGGATGCGCCGCACCTTGTCATCCAGGGTCGCGCCGCTCAGCTCGCCACTGTCCAGGTACGGCTTGAGCACCGTGCTGTTCATCTGGTAGCCCATCATGTCCAGGTCGGTGCCGGCCTGGGCGGCGGGCAAACCGTTGACCACCGCGTTGTAGTCGCTCTGCACGAAGCCTGCGTAGCCCCATTCGGTTTTCAGGATCTCGTGGATCAGGTGCGAGTTCTCGCAGGCGAATTCTCCGTTCACCTTCTGGAACGCACACATCATCATCGCCACCTTGCTGTTCTTAGAGGCGGACTCGAACGGCGGCAGGGTCATCTCGCGCAGCACGCGTTCACTGATGGTTTCGTCGAGGTGGAAGCGGTTGCTTTCCTGATCATTGGCCGCGTAGTGCTTGGCGTTGGCCCACACCCCGCGCGATTGAATGCCGTTGATCAACGCCGGCCCCAGGCTGGCGCCGAGGAACGGGTCTTCACCGGACAGGTATTCGAACGCCCGTCCGCTGTAGGGCATGCGATAGAGGTTCACGCCGGGGCCGGTGACGAACTGGTAGCCGCCGCTGGCAGTGTCGTAGCCCAGCGCGCGGCCGACGTCGATGGCGCGGCGCGGGTTCCAGCTGGCCGCCACGTTCGGGCCGGACGGGTACACCACGCCTTGGTCGTTGCCTTCACTGGTGTAGCGCACGCCCACGCCGCCGTCAGCGCCGTGAATCTGCGGGATGCCGTACTGGCTCAGCGGCTTCACGTCCCAACCACCGATACCGCCGATATAGGCGAGCTTCTCTTCCTGGGTCATCTTCGCCAGAGTCTTGTCCGCCGCCTTTTCTGCGCGGCTCACCATGCCTTCATCCAGGGCCGGGCTGGTCGCCGCGTGTGCATGGGATACGGCCAGCGCCAACAGGGCAAAAGCCGACTGGGCACCGATCATCTTGCGTTTATTCATGGGTCTCTCCAACAACTGTTTATTAAACATGGCGCGCTAACAAGTGCGCGTTCGTCACTTTTCTGCAGGCAATAGTTGGCCTTTGTCGCAATTTTTGGCCGATGGCTAATTGCAATTACTTGGCGAATTTCGCTGTTTTATTAGTGTAAAAATTGTATGTCTTGTTGTTGTAAGTAATGTCTATGCGATATCACGCGATGGCGTTTTGAATCGCAAAAGGCCAATAATTAAGGCAATTCTTGCGGTTATAAGTCAAACAAAAGCTATTTTTTGCGTTAAATAAGAAATATTTCATTACGATTCTGAACTAAGGCTAAACCTACCAGTCGATTGGTTTAACAAAATTCATGGCGGCATGGCGAACTAGTGGCTTTGCTCGATAGTTCTAAATGGCCATGTTTTATACACGCTGTCATACACAACGCTTTGGTGTAGGGTCTTGACCGAATTCAAGGCGCCGCTTGAGCAATCTGCTGTTTTTGATCTGGAGAAAGTTGATGAAGATTTCCCTGTTGGGTGCCGGTGTTGTCCTGGGCGTTGCACTGAGTGGTGCGGCACTGGCTGCTGAGTCCACCGACGCCGATGCCAAGTCCGGCGCTGCCGATTCCACGGTGATTACCCAGGCTCACGACGCCAAGGCGGTGAAAAAGCAGAAGGCTGAAACCACCAAGGGTGGGCGGCCGTTGCAGGATAGCCAGGCCAAGACGCCGAACTAACGGCCAGCACACAACCCCCTTGTGGGAGCGAGCAAGCCCGCTCCCACAGGAGGCTTTCATTGCTCTTCAGATAGCTGCTCATGACCCCTCTCAACGCCTCCCAGATGCACATCCCCGACACCGAACAGGTGTGCGCCTGGTTGATGCAGCAAGCCGGCTTGAAAACCGTCGACCTGGAGCGCGCCCGGCGCTTGTCCCAGGAGTCCGACGACACCGAACTGCTCGGCCTGCTTACGCGCCTGGGGCTGGTCTCCGAGGTCGAGCTGGCGCGGGCCTGGGCCGGTTTACTCGGTGCGCCACTGCTGCTTGCCGACGCCGCGCCGCCGCTGCTGGATCCGTTGCCGCCGCTGACCGAACGCTTCATGCGCCACTACCAGGTGGTGCCGGTGGGCTGGAGCCACGGGGGCCTGCGCGTGCTGGCGGCCAACCCATCGCAGCTGTATCCGTTCCAGGCCGTGGCTTACGCCTGCGGTGTACCGGTGTGGTTGGCGATCGGCCCGCGCAATGAAGTCGACACACTGATCGAGCGCTACTACGGCCAGGGCCGCTCGGCGATGGGCACGCTGATCGAAAACCTCGACGAGCAAGGCGGCGCGCTGGAAGACATCGAACACCTCAAGGACATGGCCTCCGAGGCGCCGGTGATCCGCCTGGTCAACCTGATCCTGCAGCGCGCGGTGGAACATCGCGCCTCGGACATCCATATCGAACCCTTCGAAAGCCAGCTCAAGGTGCGCTACCGCATCGACGGCGTGCTGCACGAAGCCGAAGCGCCGCCGTCCAGTTCCTCGGCAGCGGTGATTTCGCGGGTGAAGATCATGGCGCGGCTCGACATCGCCGAGCGGCGCCTGCCCCAGGACGGGCGAATCATGTTGCGCATCCAGGGCAAGGAATTGGACCTGCGGGTGTCCACGGTGCCCACCAGTTTCGGCGAGTCAGTGGTCATGCGTTTGCTCGACCGCCAGACCGTGAGCTTTGACTTCCAAAGCCTGGGTTTCGACGGCGAGCGGCTCGCGACCTTTCTTGAAGTGCTGGAACGGCCCCACGGCATCCTGCTGGTCACCGGGCCTACCGGCTCGGGCAAAACCACCACGCTCTATACCGCGTTGTCGCGGCTCAACACCGCCGAGCGCAAGATCATCACCGTGGAAGATCCGGTGGAGTACCAGCTCGAAGGCATCAACCAGATCCAGGTCAAACCCGCCATTGGCCTGGACTTCGCGGGCGCCTTGCGCTCCATCGTGCGCCAGGACCCGGACGTGATCATGATCGGCGAGATCCGCGACCTGGAAACCTGTCGCATCGCAATCCAGTCGTCGCTGACCGGCCACTTGGTGCTCTCGACACTGCACACCAACAGCGCCTCGGCGAGTATCACGCGGCTGCTGGACATGGGCGTGGAAAGCTACCTGATTGCCTCGACCGTCAACGGCATCCTGGCTCAGCGCCTGGTTCGGCGGTTGGACCCGACTACGCGCGAAGCCTTTGAAGCACCGCCCGAATTGATTGCCGAACACGGCCTGGATCGCTTCACTGACGAGCGTCCGATCAAACTCTACAGGCCGCGTGCCGACGCACCGGGCGGCGGCTATCACGGCCGCAGTGCAATCACCGAACTGCTGGTGATGAACGACGAGTTGCGCAGCCTGCTGATGCGCCAGGCCGACGCTGCCACCCTCGAACAAGCGGCCCGCCGTGGTGGCTTGCGCACCTTGCATGAAGAGGGCTTGCGCCAGGCGGTGGCCGGCGTGACCTCGCTGGAAGAAGTGCTGCGCGTCACTCGAGGCGAAGGCACGTGAGCCTGTTCAAATACCGCGCCCTGGACAGTCAGGGCGCGCCGCAAAATGGCACGCTCGAAGCCAAGGACCAGGCTGCCGCCGTCGCCGCCTTGCACAAGCGCGGCCTGCTGTTGTTGCAGATCGATCCTGCCGGCAACCAGGGCCTGCGCAACGCCTTGGGCCGCGGCCAATTGAACGGTGCGGCGCTGGTGAGTTTCACCCAGCAACTGGCTACGTTGCTCGGCGCCGGCCAGCCGCTGGAGCGCTCGCTGGGCATCCTGCTAAAACAGCCCGGCCAACCTCAAGTGCGCGCCTTGATCGAGCGCATCCGCGAACACGTCAAGGCCGGTAAGCCCCTGTCCAAAGCGTTGGAAGAAGAGGGCAGCCAGTTCTCGCCGTTGTACCTGAGCATGGTTCGCGCCGGTGAGGCCGGTGGTGCATTGGAAAATACCCTGCGCCAGCTCAGCGATTACCTGGAGCGCAGCCAATTATTGAGGGGCGAAGTGATCAATGCCCTGATCTATCCGGCGTTTCTGGTGGTTGGCGTGTTGGGTTCGCTGGCGTTGTTGCTGGCGTATGTGGTGCCGCAGTTCGTGCCGATCTTCAAAGACCTTGGCGTGCCCATCCCGCTGATCACCGAAGTGATCCTCGGCCTCGGCCAGTTTCTCGGCGCCTACGGTTTGGCGGTGCTTGCCGGGTTGATCGTGACCGCCTGGACCCTGGCCGCACGCCTGCGCAATCCCCAGCGCCGTGAACGTTATGACCGCCGCGTACTCGGCATTCGCCTGATTGGTCCGCTGTTGCAGCGAGTAGAGGCTGCCCGTTTGGCGCGCACCCTTGGCACCTTGCTCAGCAATGGCGTGGCCTTGCTGCAAGCGTTGGTGATCGCCCGCCAGGTCTGCACCAACCGCGCCCTGCAAGCCCAGGTGGCCCAGGCCGCCGAGTCGGTCAAGGGCGGCGGCACCCTGGCGAGTGCATTTGGCAGTGAGCCACTGCTGCCGGACCTGGCCCTGCAAATGATTGAAGTCGGCGAACAGGCCGGCGAACTCGACAGCATGCTGCTCAAGGTCGCCGACGTATTCGACGTCGAAGCCAAGCGCGGCATCGACCGCCTGCTCGCCGCCCTGGTGCCGTCCCTGACCGTGGTCATGGCGGTGCTGGTGGCGGTGATCATGTTGGCGATCATGCTGCCGCTGATGAGCCTGACCAGCAATATATGAACCCCCGAGGACTACTCCCCATGCGCTCCAAACCTGCACGCCGCCAAGGCGGTTTCACCCTGTTGGAAATGCTCGCCGTGATCGTGCTGCTGGGCATCGTCGCGACCATCGTGGTGCGCCAGGTCGGCGGCAACGTCGACAAGGGCAAATACGGCGCGGGCAAGGCGCAGCTGGCCAGCCTGTCGATGAAGATCGAAAGCTACGGCCTTGACGTCGGTTCGCCGCCCAAGGCCTTGCAACAACTGGTGGACAAGCCTGCCAACGCCGCCGGATGGGCGGGCCCGTACGCCAAGCCGTCGGACCTCAAAGACCCGTTTGGCCACGCCTTCGGCTATCGCTTCCCCGGTGAGCATGGCGCCTTCGACCTGATCTTCTACGGCCAGGACGGCCAGCCCGGCGGCGAAGGCTACAGCGCCGACCTGGGCAACTGGGAATAACCCGCGACCATGCCCGACGCCCAACGTGGTTTTACCCTGCTGGAGATGCTGGTGGTGATCGTGTTGATCAGCATCGCTGCCGGCCTGGTGGGGTTTGGCCTGCAACAAGGGCTCAAGGCTGCCAAGGAACGCCAGGTGGTCGGGCAAATGGTCGATGCCCTGCGCAGCACGCGGGCACGTGCGATTGTCAGCGGCGACACGGCCAAAACCGTGTTCGACCTGCACGCCTTGAGCTTCCAGGCGCCGGATCGACCGCTCAAGCACTGGCCGGCTGACTTGCAAGTGACCCTGCACACCGCCGAACACGCCGGCACCGCCGTTGCGTTCTACCCCGACGGCAGCTCCACCGGCGGCAACCTGGTGTTGGCCAACGGCACGCGGCGTTGGCGCATCGATATTGGCTGGCTGACCGGCAGCGTACAGTCCAAGGCCTTGCCATGAAGCACCAGTCGGGATTCACGCTGTTGGAGATGCTGGCCGCACTGATGCTGATGGCGATCTGCAGCACGGTGCTGTTGGTCGCCTTTGGGCAGAGTGCGCGCTCGTTGGCGCAGGTCAATCACAGTGATCGCCTGACCCACGCCGCACTGAGCGTGCTGGATCAGGAAACCACGGGGCCGCTGGCCAGTGGCGTGCATCAGGGCAGTCTGGAGGAGGGTATCCATTGGCAATTGCGCATCGCCCAGCAACCGACGCGCATCGGCCAGCCGCGCTTGTTTCGCCTCGACCTGACGGTCAGCGAAGGCCCGCGCCAGGCGCATTTCAGCACGCTTAAGTTGCGTGCCGTGAATGACAGGGCGTCGCTGTGAATCGACGCCAACACGGCTTCACCTTGCTCGAAATCATGATCGTGCTCAGCTTGCTCGGTGTGCTGCTGACCCTGGTCGGCGGTGCATTGTTGGGGGCCAATCGCGCGGTGCAAAAGGCCCAGCGCTATACGGACAGCTTGGATCAAATGCGCGCCGCACAGCAGTTCTTGCGCACCGCCATCAGCGAAGCCTTGCCGTTGGACGTGACTGAAGACGACAGCCAGACCCCCGGTTTTTTTGTCGGGGCCGCACAACGGATGCAATTTGTCGCGACGTTGCCCGGTGTACTCGGCGGCGGGATTCAGCGTTTCACCCTGCAACGGGTCGGCGGCGACTTGCAGGTGGCGTTCGCGCAATTTGAATCCGCAGCCCAGGTCAGCGTGCCGGCCTCGCGCAGTGAGCCGCAGGTGCTGCTGAAAAATGTCGAAGATCTGCAATTCAGCTATCGCGGCGTCTCGCCCAAAGGCCAAGCCACTGGCTGGATCAGTGATTGGCCATGGACCAAGCGCCTGCCCCATGCGGTACGCATCGACGCGACGGTCAGCGGGCCGGTGCCGTGGGTCAGCCAGGTGGTGGCGTTGCGCTTGAACCTGTCGGGCGGAGCGTCGGATCAATGAAGCATCAACGCGGTGTCGCCTTGTTGCTGGTGCTGTGGGTGTTGGCGCTGCTGAGCCTGTTGCTCGGCGGCCTGGCCGGCTGGGTGCAGTTGGAAACGCGTCAGGCGGCGTGGCATCGCCAGCATACCCAGGCGGCGTTGGCGGCAGAGGCGGGTGTGGCGTTGGTCATGCAGGCGCTGGCCGATCCGCTGCAGCGCAAGCAGTGGGTCGCCGATGGCCGTGAAATGCCCTTGGTATTTGACGACGCACAGTTGCACGTCAGCCTGCGCAGCGAGCGCGGCAAGTTGTATTTGAACAGCGCCGAGCCCGCCGATTTCGCCCGCGTGGCCCTGGCTTGCGGCGCCACCCCAGCCCAGGCCAGCCGCTTGGCCAAAGACCTGGAAAGCCGCCGCAATGAAGGGCTGGCGCCGTTTCGTGTGGTCGAAGAATTACGCCAGTTGCCGGGCATGAGTCAAGCGCTGTACCGCCGGTTGGTGCCGCAGATCACCTTGTGGAGCGGCCTGGATCGGCCCGATCCGGCCTTTGCCAGTGCCCTGATGCGCAAGGCCTTGAACCTGCCGCAGCAGAGTGCAGTGGGCGCCGACCCCGGCGAAGTGCTGGTCGTCAGCAGCCGCGCCGAGCGCCCCGGCGGTTACCACGCACAGTTGCATATCACCGTCCTATTGAGCCCCGCGCAGGGAAGCGCACAACCGTATCGGGTACTGCGTTGGCAAGAATGAATCGACTGTTATCCAAACCCCTGGCGCAGCTTGAACCGTTGGCCGAACGCTGGCGTGGCAGCGTGCTGCAGCAAGGCTGGCGCCTGTGGCTCAAGGAGCTGCGAGGTTGCCTGCCGGGTTGGTTGCGGCAAAGCGAACAGCCCGAGCAGGTCTATCACTGGCCATTGACTGAGCCTGTGATGGTCGTGCCCGACAACGTGCGCCAGGTACTGGTGCTCGCGCCCTCGGCGGTGCTGGTGCAAAGCCTGCAACTGCCACTGGCTGCGGCGCGCAACCTGACGACGGTGGTCGGTTATGAACTCGACCGCTTTACCCCGTTCGACGCCGACCAGCTGTACTTCGTCGCACGCCAGGAGCGCCGTACACCCACGCACCTCAAGGTGACACTGGTGGCGATCCTGCGCGAGCGCCTTGACCAGATCCTGCTCGACTGCATCGCCCTTGGCCTGCAACCCCACCAAGTGGATGTGCACGGCCTGGGCATCGACCTGCTGCCCGCACCGTTGCGCCCGCGCCAGCGCACCGCCGGCAAGGGCTTGCAGCGCAGCTTGCCGTGGTTGTGTGGTGCCTTGCTGATTGCAGCGATGCTGCTGTGGCTCAACGACCGCCAACGGGTGCTCGACGCGATGCACGCGCGTGTCCAGCAGCAAAGGGCCGAGGTGACCGAGGTGCAGCGCCTGCGCCAGCAACTGCTCAACACGCGGGGCGCGGCGCAGTACCTGATCCGCCGCAAAACCGCGCAGCCACCCCTGGCGGCACTGCTCAATGAACTCACGCGCTGCCTGCCCGCCGACACCTGGATCGATCAATTGGAAATCACCGACGGCGCCGACGTGTCGTTCTCTGGGCAAAGCGCCAAGGCCAGTGCGCTGATTACGCGGATCAAGGCTTGCCACAGCCTGGAAAATGCCCAGTTCGAAGGGGTGATCCAACCCGACGCGCAAACCGGCAAGGACCAGTTTTCCTTGCGCGCCCATTTGCACCAGGAGGCCGCCGATGCGCCGACCACTGACACCCCGTGAACGTCGCGGCGGCGCATTATTGCTGCTGGCATTGGTGCTGGGCGCGGCGTACTGGCTGTTGATCGACAGCTGGTTCGCCGGCCCGTTGCGCAGCATGGGCGAGCAAGCCGAGCAACTGCGCGAGCAGCAACAACGCTACGCCGGACTGCTACAGCAAGGCGCTTCACTGCGTGAGCAACTGGAGCAGGCGCGTCAGGACCCGGCCAGCAGCACCAGTTTGTTGCCCGGCGATGACCCCAGCGCCGTGGCCGCCGACTTGATGCAACGCGTCGCCGACCTGATCGGCAGCCAGGCCACCCTGGGTGGCGGCTGCAAGTTGACCCAACGTATGCCGATCACCCCGGAGCAAGACGACAGCGAACCCTACCGCCAGGTCAAGGTCAGCCTGACCCTGGACTGCGCCATCGAGCCGCTGACCGCAATCTTGCATGCGCTGGAGTACCAGCGGCCGTTCCTGTTCGTGGATGAGATGAGCATTCGGCGCCGACCGGATGCCCCCGCCAGCGGCGGAGCCGGCAAACTGGTGGTGCACCTGCTGGTGCGCGGCTATCTGCAACCGGCGAGCGCCAAGCAGGTGAGCCGATGATCCCGGTATTGCGCCCTGTCGAGTGGGGATTGCTCGGCTTGTCCGGCCTGTTGGGCATGCTGATGCTGGTGATCTTGAGCAGCGTCGGCGATGCGCCGCAGTGGTTGCCTGCGCCCGAACCCATGGCCGCCACGAATGCCTCGGCCAAGGTGCTGAGCGCGCCGGATGCCAGCCTAGAAAGCCTGGCCGGCACCTGGCAGGCGCCGTTGTTCAGTCCCGACCGCAGCCCGGATCACGCCGTTGGCCATGCGCAAGCGTCGAGTCTGTCGAGCCTGGTATTGACCGGTGTTGTCCTCAATGACGCGCTGCGCGTGGCGCTACTCAAACCTGCCGATGGCCCCGCGTTGAAAGTCCACCAAGGCCAGACCCTGCCCAACGGCTGGCGACTGGAACACCTCACACCCCGCGATGCCCGCTTCGTGCTGGACGGCCGCACGCAAACCCTGAGCCTCAAGGCCCTGCGTTTGCCGCCGCCGTCCACCACACCCCCGATTACCCTTCCTCACGAGCCCACCCCTTGATCGATACAGTCCCCGGCGCCTTGCGCACCACCGTGTTTTGCCTGGCCACCGCCGTTGCCCTCGGCGGCTGCGGCTCACTGCCCGACCACCTCGACCCGGACGCCGCGCTGATGCACGAGGCCATGCAGGGCACCGGCTCGCAGCGCCCGCCGGTCGAGCCCGCCAGCGAGCCGCCGCCACAACCCCAGGCCAAGACTGCACCGCAACGGCAACTGATCCGTGGCAACCAGCAGTTCGTGCGCCCGCCCACGGCAACGGCGGCAGGCGAGCAGGGCGGTGGCGACATCGTGTTCAACTTCGCCGACCAGCCCATCGAAGCGGTGATCAACAGCGTGATGGGCGACCTGCTGCACGAGAACTACAGCATCGCCCAAGGTGTGAAGGGCAACGTCAGCTTCTCCACCTCCAAACCGGTGAACAAGCAGCAGGCGCTGTCGATTTTGGAAACCCTGCTGTCCTGGACCGACAACGCCATGATCAAGCAGGGCAACCGCTACGTGATCCTGCCCGCCAACCAGGCGGTCGCGGGCAAGCTGGTGCCGCAGATGCGCGTCGCCCAGCCTTCCAGCGGCCTGTCGGCACGCTTGTTTCCGTTGCGCTACATCTCGGCCACCGAGATGCAAAAACTGCTCAAGCCCTTCGCCCGGGAAAATGCGTTCTTGCTGGTGGACCCGGCGCGTAACGTGCTGAGCCTGGCGGGCACCCCGGAAGAACTGGCCAACTACCAGGACACCATCGACACCTTTGATGTGGACTGGCTCAAGGGCATGTCGGTCGGCGTGTTCGGCCTGCAACGCGCGTCGGTCGCCGAGCTGATGCCCGAGCTGCAAAAAATGTTCGGCCCCGACAGCGGCATGCCCCTGGCGGGCATGGTGCGGTTCCTGCCCATCGAGCGTACCAACTCGGTGGTGGCGATCTCTTCGCAGCCGCAGTACTTGAGTGAGGTCGGCGATTGGATTCACACCATCGACGAAGGCGGCGGCAACGAGCCGCAGATGTACGTGTACGACGTGCGCAACATGAAGGCCACTGACCTGGCCAAGTACCTTCGACAGATCTACGGCACTGGTGCGATCAAGGACGACGCACCGGCCAAGGTCGCACCGGGCTTGCGCACCGCAACGCTCTCGTCACCAGGAACCAACAGCACTTCCGGTAGTACGCCGGGTGGGTTGAGTAACAACCTGAATAACAGCCAACCCGCTGCCGATGAAGAGGAGCCCGAGGTCGAACAAGACAACGCCGAGCAAGGCACAGTCGAAGATGCCCCGACCAAAAGCCTCGACGCCGGCACCCGCATCACCGCGCAGAAAAGCAGTAACCAGTTGCTGGTGCGCACGCGCCCGGTGCAATGGAAGGAGATCGAATCGGCGATCAAGCGTCTCGACAACCCGCCGCTGCAAGTACAGATCGAAACGCGCATCCTCGAAGTCAAACTCAGCGGGGAACTGGACCTTGGCGTGCAGTGGTACCTCGGGCGGCTGGCAGGCAATTCCGCCAGCACCACCGTGGCCAATACGTCCGGCAGCCAAGGCGCCTTGGGCGGTGGCGGGGCAGGGCTTGGGGCGGCCGATTCGTTGTTCTATTCGTTCGTGAGTTCCAACCTGCAAGTGGCCTTGCATGCGCTGGAAACCAACGGCCGCACCCAGGTGCTGTCGGCGCCGTCGCTGGTGGTGATGAACAACCAGCCGGCGCAGATCCAGGTGGGTGACAACATTCCCATCAGCCAGACCACGGTGAATACCGGCACCTCGGATACCACGTTGAGCAGTGTTGAGTATGTGCAGACCGGGGTGATTCTGGACGTGGTGCCGCGGATCAATCCGGGTGGGTTGGTGTACATGGATATTCAGCAGCAGGTCAGTGATGCCGAGGCGCAGACGGCCAATAGCGAGACGCAGAATAATCCGCGTATCTCGACGCGATCGGTGTCCACGCAAGTGGCGGTGCAGAGTGGGCAGACGGTGTTGTTGGGGGGGTTGATCAAGCAGGACAACGCTGAATCTGTGAGCGCGGTGCCCTATTTGGGGAAGATTCCGGGGTTGCGGTGGTTGTTTGGCAACACGAGTAAATCCAAGGATAGGACGGAGTTGATTGTGTTGATTACGCCGAGGGTGATTACCAGTGGGAGTCAGGCGCGGCAGGTGACGGATGATTATCGGCAGCAGATGCAGCTGCTGCGGCCTGGGGGGTGAGTGTGTATATCCGTTGTTTGGGTGATGGCTTACATCGGTTCCGCTCTTACAGCGGCTCACTTTTGAAAAGCGCAAAAGTAAGCAAAACGCTCTTGCCCCAACACTCGGCACCTCGCCTAGGCTCGGTGTGCCAGAACGAAGGCTTTGGAGCGTGGGCCGCCGCGATGGGCCATCCCTGGCCCAGCGCGGCTAACCCGGCGTCCTGCCGGGTTACCCACGCTCCAAAGCCTGCGTTCGGCCAGCGTGTTTGACGGGGCGCTTCTAGATCAAAAGCAAGAGCGCGGCGGCCTGATAGCCGACCGGTTTTTTGTGCCGATCACCGTTCAAACTGTGGGAGCTGGCTTGCCTGCGATGCAGGCAACTCGGTACATCAGGCATACCCAGTTGATGCCATTGCAGGCAAGCCAGCTCCCACAGAAAAGCAGGTTTCACAGGGTAGGGAAGCCGGACACGGTCAAAAAATGTGGGAGCGGGCTTGCTCGCGAATGCAGTGTGTCAGCCAATGAATTTATTGACTGACACACTGCATTCGCGAGCAAGCCC
>NZ_NKIG01000096.1:0-871 GCF_002255865.1 Pseudomonas sp. PGPPP1
ATGCAATCTCCTGAGTCCATCGCTGCTAAGCGTGGTCTGACTGTCAAGGAGATCTTCTGATCATGGCTACCGTTAAAGTAACGCTGATCAAAAGCATGACCGGCCGCATTCCTAACCACAAACTGTGCGTTAAAGGTTTGGGTCTGCGTCGCATCGGTCACACTGTAGAAGTCCTGGATACTCCCGAGAATCGCGGGATGATCAACAAGGCTTACTACATGCTGCGTGTAGAGGGTTAATCGATGAAACTCAATGATCTGAGTCCAGCGCCGGGTTCCCGTCGCGAAAAGCATCGTCCGGGCCGTGGTATCGGTAGCGGTTTGGGTAAGACTGGTGGCCGTGGTCACAAAGGTCAAACCTCCCGTTCCGGTGGCACCATTGCTCCAGGCTTTGAAGGCGGTCAACAGCCGCTGCATCGTCGCCTGCCTAAGTTCGGTTTCGTTTCCCTGAAGGCCATGGATCGCGCAGAAGTGCGTCTGTCCGAGCTGGCTAAAGTGGAAGGCGACATCGTTACTGTGCAGACCCTGAAAGATGCCAACGTGATCAACGTCAACGTACAGCGTGTGAAAATCATGCTGTCCGGTGAAGTGACTCGCGCTGTCACTATCGGCAAGGGAATCGGCGCCACCAAAGGTGCGCGTTCGGCTATCGAAGCAGCTGGCGGCAAGTTCGAGGAATAAATGGCTAAGCAAGGTGCTCTCTCAGCGCTCGGCAAAGGCGGTATGTCTGAACTTTGGGCTCGTCTGCGTTTTCTGTTCCTGGCGATTATCGTCTACCGAATAGGCGCACACATCCCGGTTCCAGGTATCAACCCGGACCGACTCGCAGACCTGTTTCGACAGAATGAGGGGACCATTCTTAGCTTGTTCAA
>NZ_NKIG01000097.1:0-841 GCF_002255865.1 Pseudomonas sp. PGPPP1
TCGCCGAAGGCCTCGCCGAGCTGGAAGGCTCCGCCGCCCGCGTCGCCGTTGACGAAAAGCGCATGATCAACTGCCGCGCCGACCTCAACCAACTCGTGCCGTTCAAGTACGACTGGGCCTGGCAGAAGTACCTCGACGGCTGCGCCAACCACTGGATGCCGCAAGAGGTCAACATGACCGCCGACATCGCCCTGTGGAAAAACCCGGAAGGCCTGACCGACGACGAGCGCCGCATCGTCATGCGCAACCTGGGTTTCTTCTCCACTGCTGACTCGTTGGTAGCGAACAACCTGGTGCTGGCCGTGTACCGCCTGATCACCAACCCGGAGTGCCGCCAGTACATCCTGCGCCAGGCCTTCGAAGAAGCGATCCACACCCACGCCTACCAGTACTGCATCGAATCGCTGGCCATGGATGAAGGCGAGATCTTCAACATGTACCACGAGATTCCATCGGTCGCCAAAAAGGCGGCTTGGGGTCTGAAGTACACCCGTTCGATCTCCGATCCGAAGTTCGAAACCGGCACCGTCGAAACCGACAAAGAACTGCTGCGCAACCTGGTCGCCTACTACTGCGTGCTGGAAGGCATCTTCTTCTACTGCGGCTTCACCCAGATCCTGTCCATGGGCCGCCGCAACAAAATGACCGGCGTGGCCGAGCAGTTCCAATACATCCTGCGCGATGAGTCGATGCACCTGAACTTCGGTATCGACGTGATCAACCAGATCAAAATCGAAAACCCACATTTGTGGGATGCCGAGATGAAAGAAGAAGCGACCCAGATGATCCTGCAAGGGACTCAACTGGAGATCGAATACGCCCGCGATACCATGCCGCGCGG
>NZ_NKIG01000020.1:0-120257 GCF_002255865.1 Pseudomonas sp. PGPPP1
CAAACCCCAACGCCCCAGGAGAAAACAATATGACTCTGCGTAAATTCGCAGGGCTCGGAGCCCTGTTGTCCATCGTAATGCCAAGCCTGGCCATGGCGGCAGACGAAGTGGCTGCTCCAGTCCTCAATTCCGGCGACACCGCGTGGATGCTCACATCCACCGCGCTGGTGCTGTTCATGACCATTCCAGGCCTGGCGCTGTTCTACGGCGGCATGGTGCGCTCCAAAAACATTCTTTCCGTGATGATGCAGTGCTTCGCCATCACCGGTCTGATCACCATCCTGTGGTTCGTCTACGGCTACAGCATGGCGTTCGACACGACCGGGATGGAAGCGGGCGTCGTCAACTTCAACTCGTTCGTGGGCGGCCTGTCCAAACTGTTCCTGTCGGGTGTGACCCCAGCGAGCATCACTGGCCCTGCGGCGCTGTTCCCTGAGGCGGTGTTCGTCACCTTCCAGATGACGTTCGCCATCATTACCCCTGCGCTGATCGTCGGTGCTTTCGCTGAGCGTATGAAGTTCTCCGCGATGCTGATCTTCATGGGCGTCTGGTTCACTCTGGTCTACGCGCCGATTGCCCACATGGTGTGGGGCGGCCCGGGTTCGCTGCTGGGCGACTGGGGCGTGCTGGACTTCGCAGGCGGCACCGTGGTGCACATCAACGCCGGTGTGGCGGGCTTGGTAGCGTGCATCGTGCTCGGCAAGCGCAAAGGTTTCCCGACCACCCCAATGGCGCCGCACAACCTGGGCTACACCCTGGTGGGCGCGGCGATGCTGTGGGTTGGCTGGTTTGGCTTCAACGCCGGTTCCGCAGCTGCTGCCAACGGCACTGCCGGCATGGCGATGCTGGTCACCCAGATCGCTACCGCTGCTGCGGCATTGGGCTGGATGTTCGCCGAGTGGGTCACCCACGGTAAGCCAAGCGCGCTGGGCATTGCCTCGGGTGTGGTTGCAGGCTTGGTGGCAATCACCCCTGCCGCTGGCACCGTAGGCCCGATGGGTGCCTTGGTGATCGGCTTGGTGGCCGGTGTGATCTGCTTCTTCTGCGCCACCAGCCTCAAGCGCAAACTGGGCTACGACGACTCCCTGGACGCATTCGGCGTGCACGGTATCGGCGGTATCGTTGGTGCGATCCTTACTGGCGTGTTCGCTGCCCCTGCACTGGGCGGCTTCGGCACCGTGACTGACGTGGCTGCACAGGTCTGGATCCAGGCCAAAGGCGTCGGTTTCACCGTGATCTACACGGCCATCGTGACCTTCATCATCCTCAAGGTGCTGGATGCGGTCATGGGCCTGCGGGTTACCGAGGAAGAGGAAGCGGTTGGCCTCGACCTGGCACAACACAACGAACGCGGCTACAACTTGTAAGTACGCGTAAAAAAAGATGCCCGGCTTGCCGGGCATTTTTTTGCCTGGTGTTTGTCAGTCTCAGAATGCTGTAACGGTTTTTCCCTGGAGTTTGTGCTGGTACGCGCGGGGCACTTTTCGCCCTGCGAATGTCTTACAGGCATGTAGGTGTATTCGACACTTTGTTTTTTCCCAGAGCGCGCTAGAATGCGCGCCGATGGGCGCAGAACTGAAGGCGTGCCACGTGTTATCTGGACGAGCACCGTGATCATGACGGTGCTCGTAAAGTCCTCGCCGCCGTGCACGGTGATGGGGCATAAGCCACTGGTTATCCAGTGGATGTTGATTTTTTTCCGGCGGCCTTCGACAGTTGGCGAAGCTGGGCTATAACTAATCTGCTTTTCGCAAGTCATGAGGTAGAACATGAGCGACGATGATCTGGAAAACGACGAACTCGAAGTAGGTGACGAAGACGACACCGAAGAAGGTCTTGAAGCGGCGGCGGAAGACGTTGCTGACGACGACGGTGGCGATGATGCACCTGCTCCGACTGCCAAAGGCAAAGCCAAGGCTGCGGTGTCGGTAGATGAGCTGCCAAGCGTTGAAGCCAAGAACAAAGAGCGTGATGCCCTGGCCCGCGCGATGGAAGAGTTCCTCGCTAAAGGCGGCAAAGTGCAGGAAGTCGAGGCTAACGTGGTGGCAGATCCACCGAAGAAGCCGGATAACAAGTACGGCAGCCGACCTATCTGAGGTCAGCCACCTGCTTGTAAGAAAAAGCCCGCCGTCGCTGCGGGCTTTTTCATGTCTGGAATAAAGTGAAATAGGGCACTGCAATATCCTGTGGTGCCTGGCCCACCGCTATCGCAGGCAAGCCAGCTCCCACATTGAGTTCGGTGTCAGTTCCAGCTGCGAAGCAGTTCTGGCAACTCCGACAGGTTACGAATCTCGGCATCCGGGCGCTTATCCGCATCCCACACCTTACCCGTCGGGTTAAACCACACCGCCCGAAGCCCCGCCTGCTGCGCCCCGGCAATGTCATCCCCCGGGTGATCACCAATATGCACCGCCGCACTCGCATCCACCCCACCGCGCTGCAACGCCTCTTGGAACAGGCGCGCATCCGGCTTGGCAATGCCGATATCTTCGGCGCGCAGGGCAAAGTGGAAGTAGTGCGACAGGCCAACACGTTGCACATCCGCATTGCCGTTGGTGATCACACCCAGCAGGAAGCGCTGGCGCAATGCTTGGAGCATGGGCTCGGCTTCGGGAAAGGGTGTGAGTTGATGGCGTGCATGAATGAACGCCTCAAAGCATACATCGGCCATTTGTGCGGCTTCGGGTTGTGGATAACCGGCCTCTTCAAACGCGTGCAGCAACACACGATGGCGCAGGATGCTGATGCGGTTCTTGAGCTCCGGATGACGCTCCAGCACCTGCTTGCGCAAGGCTGCGAAATGCTCCAGCGGCAAGTCGCCGACCTTGGACGCATTGTTGGCCAGCCATTCGCGCATCGACGCTTCGGCGCTGATGATGACGGGTACGTTGTCCCAGAGCGTGTCGTCCAGGTCGAAGGTGATCAGCTTGATACTCATGAGTCGCCGCCCTTGATGCGTTTGGCCCGTGGATGGGCGCTGTCGTACACCGTTGCAAGGTGTTGGAAGTCCAGGTGGGTGTAGATCTGCGTGGTCTTGATGTCGGAGTGGCCGAGCAGTTCTTGCACGGCGCGCAGGTCCTGGGAGGACTCCAGCATATGGCTGGCAAAGGAGTGCCGCAGCATATGCGGGTGCAGGTTCTGCCCCAGTTCGCGCTCGCCGGCGGCCTTGACTCGTACCTGGATAGCCCGTGGCCCCAGGCGGCGGCCTTGCTGGCTGACAAAGACGGCATCGTCCGCCGGGTTGGTCAGAAGACGCAGCGGCAACCATAGCTGCAAGGCTTCGCGGGCTTTGCGGCCCACAGGTAGCACGCGGGTTTTGCTGCCTTTGCCGAGTACCTGCACCAGGCCGTCCGCCAGGTCCAGTTGATCGAGGTTCAAGCCGGTCAGTTCTGAAAGGCGCAGGCCCGAGGAGTAGAACAGCTCCAGGATTGCCTGGTCACGATGGGCCAGGAAGTCGTCCTCTACCGCGCCGTCCAACAGTTGCAGGGCGCGGTCGGTGTCCAGAGTCTTGGGCAGGCGTCGCTCGCCCTTGGGCGGCGACAGGCCATTGGCCGGGTCGTGGTCGCACAGGCCTTCACGGTTCAAATAATGATAGAGGCCACGTACCGCAGACAGCAGGCGCGACAGGCTGCGCGAGGATTGGCCAGCCTGGTGCAGGCGGGCGATCAGGCTGCGCAGGCTCTGGATATCCAGGGCCTTCCAACTGCTGATCTGTTGTTTTTCGCAGTACGCCAGGACCTTGTTCAAGTCCCGTCGGTACGCTTCCAGCGTATGGGGCGACACCTGGCGCTCGTTGCGCAGGTGAGCGCAATAAGCGTCCAGTTGCCGTTCCATGGCTAGCGCACCGCGCGCAGGGCGGTGGTGAAGCGTGGCAAAACGCGGCCCAGCACTTCGGCGATGTAGGTCAGGAACAGGGTGCCGACCGAGCTTTTGTAGTGCGCAGGGTCGCGGCTGGCGATGGCAAGCACGCCATGCAGGCCCTGATGGCTGAGGGCGACCACGGCGGTGGAGCCGATCTGCTTGCGCTGTTCGGCGCCAAACAGGAAGTCCAGTTCATGCTCGCGCAACGTGCCGCTGATGGTCTTGCCTTCGGACAGCAAGCCGCCAATCGCGGTTTGCGCTTCGCTGCCGCTGACCCAGCGACCCACCGGCATCGGGTTGTCGCTGAACAGGATCAGGCTGACAAAGGGCACCTGGAAGTCCTGGCGCAGGCTGTCTTCGACGGCGATTACCGCTTCTTCCAGGCTGGAGGCGTCCATGAGGGTCAGGATCAGGCGGCGGGTTTTCTCGAACAGGCGGTCGTTGTCGCGGGCCACGTCCATCAGGTGCGAGAGCTTGTGGCGCATTTCGATATTGCGCTCGCGCAGGATCTTCATTTGCCGCTCCACCAGCGAGACGGTGTCGCCGCGCTGGTGGGGAATGCGCAGGGCCGGCAGGAGTTCTTCGTGGTCGACGAAAAAGTCCGGATTAGCCTCGAGGTACGCCGCGACGGCAGCGGCCTCCAGACTTTCGCTCGGGGACGCTTCTGCGGGTACTTGAGGCTTATCGGTCATTAGCTTCGCTCACTCATAGACGGACCTGTCCTTCGTATACGCGCGAGGCCGGCCCGGTCATCATCACCGGGTGGCCAGGGCCTGCCCATTCGATGGACAAACGTCCGCCGGGCAGGTCGATCAACAGCGGCGAATCCATCCACCCCTGGCTGATCGCGGCCACAGCAGCGGCGCAAGCACCGGTACCGCAAGCCTGGGTTTCGCCAGCGCCGCGTTCCCACACACGCAATTGCGCGCGGGAACGGTCGATCACCTGTAGGAAACCTACGTTGACCCGTGCCGGAAAGCGCGGGTGGTGTTCGATCTTCGACCCCAATTCATGCACGGGCGCGTTGTTGATGTCGTTGACCCGCAGCACCGCATGGGGGTTGCCCATGGACACGGCTGCCAGGTCGACGACCTGGCCGTCGACGTCGACCTCATAGCTGGTGGCCTGCTCGGTGGCCTGGAACGGAATGTCCGCCGGCACCAGGCGTGGCGCGCCCATGTTGACGCTGATCTGGCCGTCGCTGCGGATGTCCAGCTCAATCACGCCGCTCTTGGTCTCGACGCGGATCTGCCGCTTGGCGGTCAGGCGTTTGTCCAGCACAAAGCGCGCAAAGCAACGTGCACCGTTGCCGCACTGTTCCACTTCGGAGCCGTCGGAGTTGAAGATCCGGTAACGGAAATCCACTTCCGGGTTGCTCGGCGCTTCGACGATCAGCAACTGGTCGAAACCAATGCCGGTGTGCCGGTCGCCCCACTGTTTGGCGTGCTTGGGCAGGATGTGCGCGTGCTGGCTGACCAGGTCGAGGACCATGAAATCATTGCCCAGCCCGTGCATCTTGGTAAAACGCAGCAGCATGGCTTACTCCGGCAGCAGGCTTTCGCCAGCATACAACTCGGCTACCGTCTCGCGGCGACGCACTTCAAACGCTTGATCACCGTCCACCAGCACCTCGGCGGTACGGCCGCGGGTGTTGTAGTTGGAGCTCATGACAAACCCGTAGGCACCGGCCGAATGCACGGCCAGCAGGTCGCCTTCTTCCAGGGCCAGCTGACGATCCTTGGCCAGGAAGTCGCCGGTCTCGCAGATCGGGCCGACGATGTCGTAGGCGCGGGCTTCGTTATTGCGCGGCGTCACGGTAGTGACATTCATCCAGGCCTGGTACAGCGCCGGGCGAATCAGGTCGTTCATCGCCGCATCGACGATGGCGAAATCCTTGTGCTCGGTGTGCTTGAGGTATTCAACCTGGGTCAGCAGCACGCCGGCGTTGGCAACGATATAGCGGCCCGGCTCGAACATCAGCGTCAGGCCACGGCCTTCGATGCGCTCGCGCACGGCGTTGATGTAGTCAGCGATCTGTGGCGGTTCTTCATCGCGATAACGCACGCCCACGCCGCCACCGAGGTCGATGTGGTGCAGGTAGATGCCGCATTCGCCGAGTCGGTCGATCAGCGCCAGCAGGCGGTCGAGGGCATCGAGGAACGGCGGCAGGGTAGTCAGTTGCGAGCCGATATGGCAATCGACGCCCAGCACTTCCAGGTTCGGCAATTGAGCGGCGCGGATGTACACGTCCTCGGCGTCGGCGATGGCGATGCCGAACTTGTTCTCTTTGAGACCGGTGGAAATGTACGGGTGGGTGCCGGCATCGACATCCGGGTTGACGCGCAAGGAGATCGGCGCGCGAACGCCCATCTCGGCGGCCACGACCTGCAGGCGCTCCAGCTCGTCGGTGGACTCGACGTTGAAGCAATGCACGCCAACTTCCAGGGCGCGGCGCATGTCTTCGCGGCTTTTGCCAACGCCCGAGAACACGATCTTGTCAGCCTGGCCGCCAGCGGCCAGCACGCGCTCCAGCTCGCCACGGGAAACGATGTCGAAACCGGCGCCCAGACGCGCCAGGACATTCAGTACACCCAGGTTGGAGTTGGCCTTGACCGCGTAGCACACCAGGTGTGGAACGCCGTCCAGTGGGTCGGTGAAGGAGCGATATTGGGCTTCGATATGCGCACGGGAGTACACATAGGTCGGGGTGCCAAAGCGCTCGGCAATCGCGGACAACGCCACGCCTTCCGCGAACAGCTCGCCGTCCCGGTAGTTAAAAGCGTCCATGGGTTTCCCTTAGTAGGTGTCGTGCTTATGCGCTTTGGATTGCGACGTTTGCGCCTGGTCGTTCGGGTCTTTGCTGTCATCGGGCAGGTACAGCGGGCCTTTTTGACCACAGGCACTAACGAGGCAAGCGACCGCGACGAGCGCAGCAAGGGAAGAGATCAGGCGCTTCATGGCGAAATCCTTGAATATGCATTAATTGCGCCCGAGTATACCGACCACCCGCCAGCTTGCCTATGCGCTGAAATACCCGTCCGGCGGGGGTTTGCCGAGATAGTCGAGAAGCGGACTACGCTGGCCAGGGATATTTCATACCGCCAATCGTGATGAAATCGGTATCCTTTGCAATCGGCGAGGCTCGCCCGTATCGTGCGGCGCTTGAGCAAAACCAGACACTTTTGAGGTTGCCACAATGAGTTTGACCGAAGCCCGTTTTCACGACCTGGTGGATTCGACCCAGCAGGCGCTGGAAGATATTTTCGACGACAGCGGCCTGGACGTGGACCTGGAAAACTCGGCCGGCGTGCTGACCGTCAAGTTTGAAAACGGCACCCAACTGATCTTCAGTCGCCAGGAACCTCTGCGCCAGTTGTGGCTGGCCGCACGCACTGGTGGTTTCCACTTCGATTACGACGAAGAAGAAAACCGTTGGGCGCATGACACCACCGAGGAACTGCTGAGCGAAATGCTTGCTCGCCTTACCAAGGAACAGTCCGGCGCTGACCTGGATTTCGACGAGATTTGATCGTGACTCAGCCTGCACCTGTACGCCCGCCCAAGCCGCTGTTCAGCAATGTCAGTCCGGCGGTGCCGTCACCTTGTATCAGTTTGTGTCGCCTGGACGAGGAGAAAGTCTGTCTCGGTTGCTTCCGTCATGTGGAAGACATCCGGGAATGGCGCTCCGCCGACGATGCGCGGCGCCGGGTGATCTGCGCCGAGGCCGAGCGGCGCAGGGCTCGCGCCTGAGGTCGTCTTGTTTATTTGTGACGCTGTGGTAGTGTCCGGCTACGCCTCAACTCATCGAGGCCTGTGAGAACCCCGCCTTTTTCTGGCGGGGTTTTGCTTTTTTGTGCAGAAAAAAGGAGTCTGCCTGAATCATGACCACCGCACCGTCCATCATCCTCACCCGCCTTGACGTGCAGCGTCTGGAGCAACTGATCGACCGCCTGGGCGACGAGTCTCCCGGTGTCGAAGCGTTGCAAGCCGAACTCGACCGCGCCGAAGACGTGGTTGGCCACGATGAAGTACCTGCGGGTGTCGTGACCATGAACTCCAGCGTGCATTGCCGTGAGCAAGGCAGTGGCAAGGACTACCACCTGACTCTGGTGTACCCGAAGCACGCCAACGCCGACGAAGGCAAAATTTCGATCCTGGCCCCGGTGGGCAGTGCCTTGCTCGGCTTGCAAGTGGGCCAGCACATCGACTGGCCGGCACCCGGCGGCAAGACCCTCAAGCTGGAATTGCTCAGCGTGGAAGGCCAGCCCAAAGATGGCGGCGCTTTCCCTCTCTAAAGCTGGCTCAACGCCTCGTTGAGCGACAGCTCCAGCTCGGACTTGTAACGCAGGTACAGGTTGCTCGGGCTTTGTACATCACCGAGCAGGCCCGACAGGTCCAGGTCGGTGATGTAGCAGCGGTAGCGTTCGGTCTCCTGGCGCTGCCCGACGATCTCCTGGGCGACCACGGCAAATAACTGGTCGCCAAACTCTAGCTCGGAGAACTCTCGCTGATTGCAGTACAGGGTAATGCCCACCTGGCCCGGTGCGGCCTTGCCGATAATCGCCTGTACGTCATAAAACGGTTTGTTCGCCGGATTCTGCGGCGCTGGCCGAGGTTCGATGCCGCGCGCGCGATTGCTGCCCGATGGCAACAGTTGGTAATACAAAGTTTGCACCGCGCCCAACGGTTCTTGTGGGTCCAGCGGTGACAGCGCATCCCGACGGTAGATGATCGACTGTAAAAACCGCTGCAGGGGCGCCAGCAAGCTCTGCTCATCATGAAACGGCAGGCGCTGTTGCCAAAGCGCGTTGAACTCATCCAGCACGTACAGCTCGGCGAAGCCTTCATTGACCCGGTAGAACACTTGCACGCAATCGGCCATGCCCATCGGCAGCAGCAGCGCCAGGTCGTGGTCTTCCAGGGCCATGGCGTCCAGGTGCAGCGGGCTGTAGCTGGCCTGTTCTTCGCTGAGGTAGGCGATCAGCGCGTCTTGGGTTGCCAGGGAGACATGGGTGGCTTGGCCGGGTACCAACTCCATCACGTGATAGTGCTGCTGCACTTGCAGCAGGTAACGGTGGTTGGACTGGCCCAGCAGCAGGTTTTGCGCGGTGTCGAAGATCTCTTCCACGCGTTGGGCAATGAACTGCGCGCGGTTGTGGCAGAAGCAGCGCACCCGCAGGCGCGGTAAGTGGTCAGGCGGGAGTTGATTGAGGTAGTCGCGCAGGCAGTCGAGCAGGGCGTGGGGGCCGTCATACCGGCTGACCATCACCTCGTTCCAGCTATTGAGAGTGACCTGGTCCAGGGTCAGTACCAGGTTGTCGCGCACACCGGCATAACTCAGGGAGTCGGTGCGCTCGGTGGTCATGAGGATGTTCAGGTCGCGGTGATGCTTGAGCGGGTCGACGCCGACGTTGATCAGCAGCAACACGTCCTCGGGCACTGCCGAACGCAGCAGGCGTTCTTCATCGACGCTGGCCAGGGGCAGGGCGATGGTCTGTTGCAGGCTGCCCAACAGGTTGAACAGCTCGAATTCGGTCATGTCGCTGGCGCCTGGATGTAGGGCCAGGCGGGTGCTGCTGTCGATCACGCCGTTGCGATGGCACCACGTGAGCATTTCCAGCAGGTCTCGGCTGCGTTTGATCGGCGCGAAGTGTTCCGACTCCTGGGCCGTCAGGTTGCCGTTATACAGGCCCCAGTAATGTTGGCCGGGTTCCTTGCGGTTGGGCGATTGCACCAGGGTCAGGGTGTCTTCGGCCAGGTCCGGGGCGATGCCGGGGTTGATGAACTCGACCTTGCCGGCCTTGCGTTCAAAGGCGGCGTACAAGCGCCGGCCCAGTACGTTGAGATCGCGCTTGTTGATCAGGCTGACGGTCTGCTCGGTGCGGGCGAATTGGGTCAGGAAGCGATAGCTGTAGTTCAGCTCATTGACCAGCGCGCGCCGTTCGGAGGCCACTTGGCGCACTTTCCACTGGCTGCGACTATCGAGCAACGCCAATTGGCGTTGGTCCCAGCCCCATTCGTGGGCCAGGCGCTCCAGCAGCAAACGTTGCCAACTGGTACTGCGCTGACCGGCACTGAGCTTGCGGTTGACCTTCAGATAGAGCGCGCGCCGAACCAGTTCGAGGCGTTCTGGCTCATTGCGCGCCTTGAGGTATTCCTCGATGCGGCGGTACACCACGATGTACGGGTCCAGCTCGTCCAGGTCCATCTGGTTGGCGAACACCGCGCGCTTGAAGCGCAGGCTCAGGCAATGCACGTTGGGGTGTTCGCTCGCATAGACCTCGGTCAGCAGCAGCTTGAGCACCGATTTGTAGGGCGACTCGATGCCCTTGAACAGTTGCCACAGCCCGGCACCAATGAATTCACCAGGGGGGATGCGCGCCAAGTGGCCGAGGTCGAGGGTTTCATCGGCGCGGATAAAACGTTTGGAGATCAGCGTGTGGGTGAACTCGGCGTAGCGGGTTTCTTCATACACCGGCACCAGCCACCAGATTGGCGTGCGTCCGGCGAGCCAGATGGCGGTGCGGTAGAACTCGTCCAGCAACAGGTAGTGCTGGGTGGTACCGCAATCGTCGGAGCTGAGCTGGGTGTCGCGCTCGCCCAGCACAAAGCGTGTCGGCTCGATCAGGAAGAAGTGCGCCTCAGCGCCCATGCTCAGGGCCCAGGTTTCCAGCAATTGGCATTTTTTGCGCAGTTCAGCCAGCGCGTTCTCATCCAGATCCGGTGCGTGGCACACCCATACGTCCATGTCGCTCTGGTCAGCCTGGGCCAGGGTGCCGAGGCTGCCCATCAGGAACAGTCCATGGATCGGCCGTGGCGGGTTGCCATGACGCGGCTTGTAGGAGAACGAACGGGTCAGGCGCTGGGCTTCGGTCAGGGCCTGGGCGTCGGGTTCGAAGTTCGACAGCCCGGCGGGCGTGCTACCGGAGACATAACCGGGCAACAGCGGATGGTTGACGTGAAAAAACAGCGGCAACAGGGTCAATACGCTTTGCTGGCGTGGTGTCAGCCCTTCGATTGCCCGGGCCATGCGGCCTTCGTTAAGCGCCATGAACCGCGCGCGCAACTGGGCCAGCACCTTGCGGTCGATGCCTTCGTCCAGGTCGGGGCGGATTTCATGGGTGCGGGTCATGTCGAATTCGTTGGCTCGCAGGGCCCGACGTGGGCGGCCGTGTAGGAGTTTACAGCCAGTAGCGTAGGAGGTTTAGCGAGAAATGGTTTTTGACGTCAGAATTCTGTGCCGCCCACAGCAACGCCCTCGGAATCCGCAATCGGCGGACTCCATGGGCGGGATCAGGTGTCAGGCGGCTTCTTTGGTATTGGCGGTGGTCAGGATCGTTAGCAGGGTTTGGGCCTGCTCTGCTGCATCACGACCGAGGCTGGTCAAATAGCCCCCATCCGGCTGGTCAATAAGACCTTTTGCGTGGAGACGCTTGGCAGCGGCGATGGCAGTAGGGGCGGCGGTCTGGTGGACTTTCAGACCTTCCTTGGTGCTGTCCAATGGGAAGAGTACAAGGATTTCCAGTTCGGCAACCAACTCAGGGGTATACGACATAAGGACTCCAGACTTTCTAAGAATTTATTAGAGGCTAGCAGGCCATAAGGTGAACGCACTTTGCCGAACTGTCCAGCGTGTAACTGCGGGCCGGGATTATTGCTTTTCGGGCGGCAGTGTTGGCAGGGCGCGCAGCGCAGTTTCATACCATTCGGTATTGAACGCGCGGTCCTCTTCCAGCAGCGCATCGATCTCGACGGCAAGCACGTGGGCCATCAATTGCAGGATCTCTTCACGTTCATAACCGACCAAGGTCAGCTTGTTGAACGTCGCCTTGGCCGCTGGCGGGTTTTCGCTTTCGATCTGGTTCTCGATCGCTTCGATCAGGGTGGTCTCGGCGAATTCTTCTTCGTCGTTGTCGATATCGGTCGGCTCGCTCATGGCAGGCTCCTCAAGGAAAGGGCGCCAGTCTACCCCCATTCAGGCAGGTGATGCTGCTGGTCAGGTGGAGTCTTGGGATCTATAACTCTTGCAGCCAACCCCATTCCCGGCCTGGAGGCAGACGCAATGCTCAAGCTCTACGGATTCTCGGTCAGCAACTACTACAACATGGTCAAGCTGGCGCTGTTGGAGAAAGGGCTGTCTTTTGAAGAAGTGCCTTTTTATGCCGGGCAAACCCCGCAAGCCTTGGCGGTAAGCCCACGAGGCAAGGTGCCGGTGCTGGGGGTCAAGCAAGGGTTTATCAACGAAACCAGTGTGATCCTCGAATACATCGAGCAAACCCAGGAAGGCCCCTCGCTGCTGCCGGCAGACCCGTTCCAGCGCGCCCAGGTACTTGCTCTGTGCCGAGAGATCGAGCTGTATATCGAGCTGCCCGCCCGCGCCTGTTTCGCCGAAGCGTTTTTTGGCATGCCGGTGCCGCAGGCAATCAAGGACAAATCCAAGGCCGAGTTGCTGCTGGGGGTTGGCGCGTTGGCTCGGCACGGCAGGTTTGCCCCGTATGTGGCGGGAGAGAGCTTTACGCTGGCGGATCTGTATTTCATGTACAGCGTGAACCTCGCCTGTGGTGTGGGCGAGAAGCTGTTTGGGTTGGATTTACTGGACGGGTTGCCGGCGGCCAAGGTGTTGCTGGAAAAGCTGCATGCCATGCCCAACGCGCAAAAAGTGGCGGCGGACCGCGAAGCGGCAATGCCGGCGTTTATGGCGATGGTTGCTGCGAAGAAGTAGTCAGGAGTGTGGTAGATCAAAATGTGGGAGCGGGGTTGCTCGCGAAAGCGGAGTGTCAGTCGACGAATGTATCGACTGACACTCCGCTTTCGCGAGCAAGCCCGCTCCCACAGGTTTAAACGAGTTGTTGCTGAATGCTCGGTTTAGCGGCTGGCGAGCAACGCCTGGCCGCGCACCACCGCTGCCTTCACCTGCGCCGGTGCAGTGCCGCCGATGTGGTTACGGGCATTCACAGAGCCTTCCAGGGTCAGCACGGCAAATACATCCTGCTCGATCTGGTCGCTGAATTGGCGCAGTTCTTCCAGGCTCATTTCTGCCAGGTCCTTACCGGTGTCCACGCCGTACTTCACGGCATGGCCAACGATTTCGTGGCAGTCACGGAACGGCAGGCCACGGCGCACCAGGTAGTCCGCCAGGTCTGTTGCAGTGGAGAATCCGCGCAGCGCCGCTTCACGCATGATCGCGTGCTTGGGCTTGATGGCCGGGATCATGTCGGCAAAGGCACGCAACGAGTCGCGCAGGGTGTCGGCGGCGTCGAACAGCGGTTCCTTGTCTTCCTGGTTGTCCTTGTTGTAGGCCAGCGGTTGGCCTTTCATCAGGGTCAGCAGGCCCATCAGCGCGCCGAATACGCGGCCGCTCTTGCCACGTACCAGCTCGGGCACGTCGGGGTTTTTCTTTTGCGGCATGATCGAACTGCCGGTGCAGAAGCGGTCCGGCAGGTCGATGAACTGGAATTGCGCGCTGGTCCACAGCACCAGCTCTTCGGAGAAACGCGACAGGTGCATCATCGCGATGCTGGCGGCGGCGCAGAATTCGATGGCGAAGTCGCGGTCGGACACGCCGTCCAGGGAGTTGCCGCCCACGGCATCAAAGCCCAGCAATTGCGCGGTGTATTCGCGGTCGATCGGGTAGGTGGTGCCGGCCAATGCGGCGCTGCCCAGGGGCATGCGGTTGGCGCGCTTGCGGCAATCTACCAGGCGCTCGTAGTCGCGGCTGAGCATTTCGAACCAGGCCAGCAGGTGGTGGCCGAAGGTCACAGGCTGCGCGGTCTGCAGGTGGGTGAAGCCGGGCATGATGGTGTCCGACTCACGCTCGGCCTGCTCCAGCAGACCTTTTTGCAGGCGGGTGATTTCGGACAGGATCAGGTCGATTTCGTCCCGCAGCCACAGGCGGATGTCGGTAGCCACCTGGTCGTTACGGCTACGGCCGGTGTGCAGCTTCTTGCCGGTCACACCGATCCGGTCGGTGAGGCGGGCCTCGATATTCATGTGCACGTCTTCCAGATCGACGCGCCAGTCGAACGTACCGGCTTCGATCTCGCCACGGATGGTGGTCAGGCCGTCGATGATGCTGTCGCGCTCGGCGTCGGTCAGCACGCCGACCTTGGCCAGCATCGTTGCGTGGGCGATGGAGCCCATGATGTCGTGGCGGTACAGGCGCTGGTCGAAAGTGACGGAGGCGGTGAAGCGGGCGACGAAGGCGTCGACGGGTTCACTGAAGCGGCCGCCCCAGGACTGGTTGGTCTTGTCGGTGCTCATGGATTCGCTCGTGATCTGCTTAATAAAGAGGCATGGAAGTGTGCCGGCGATAATAACAGGGTTGCCTGGGCACGCGGTGCTGCGGGTCGTCGGCATTTTTATTTGTGCAAAGGATGGCTAAGTGCCTTGCCGTCGAACGCGTCCAGGACGAGACTGGAGATAGAGGTACATTGAAACGATATTTGACGATTGAGCAATGCCGTCTCAGTGAGCGTCTACAGTTGGACTGATAGTGTGTGAATGCACCAAAGTCGGGTGATGCGGTCATAGCCCAGACTAACCATTTAAAACGGGGGGTATTCGGATTGTGTATCAGCAAACCCTATGACGGTGCCCGAAGGCAGCAGGTCTTGGGCGTTATTGAACAGGTCCGGGTAAATATGGGTGCCACTCCGAGGGCACTTTTTACCGCTCGCGCTAGTCTTAGCGTGGATCGCTGTGACGCAAGTCACCGCACCTGTCTACGCTATCCTTGTGCGAGACTCACGCAGGAATCCAGCGCAATATGAATGTCCTGATCGTTGATGACGAACCCCAAGCCCGCGAGCGACTGAGCCGTTTGGTCAGTGATCTCGAGGGTTATACAGTCCTTGAGCCGAGCGCCACCAATGGCGAGGAGGCGTTGACTCTGATCGACAGCCTCAAGCCTGATGTGGTGTTGCTTGATATCCGCATGCCGGGCCTTGATGGCCTGCAAGTTGCCGCCCGCCTGAGCGAGCGAGAATCCCCGCCCTCCGTGGTGTTTTGCGCAGGCCAGGACGAGTTTTCTGCGGAAACGCTGGAAGCCAGCGGTGTGAGCTTCCTGGCCAAGCCGGTGAGCGGCGAAGCGTTGCTCAAAGCCTTGAAAAAAGCCGAGCGTCCCAACCGCGTACAACTCGCCGCCCTGACACAGCCAGCTGCTCAAAGTGGCAACGGTCCGCGAAGCCATATCAGCGCCCGCACGCGTAAAGGTATCGAGCTGATTCCCCTGAGCCAGGTGGTCTATTTTATTGCCGACCACAAATACGTGACCCTGCGTCATGAGGCTGGCGAGGTCTTGCTCGATGAGCCGCTCAAGGCCCTTGAAGATGAGTTTGGCGACCGTTTCGTACGTATCCACCGCAATGCGCTGGTGGCTCGCGAGCGCATAGAGCGCTTGCAACGCACGCCCCTGGGACATTTCCAGTTGTTCCTGAAAGGGCTGAACGGCGACGCTTTGATCGTTAGCCGGCGCCATGTCGCCGGTGTGCGCAAAATGATGCAGCAGCTTTAGCCCAAGGGCTGCGGCGTGGTCTGCATTGCATATCCCGGTGCGGCGTGGCCAGGGAGGCCCCGCACTTGCTGATTCAAATCAAAGCGCATTTGCCTGAGCTGTTATTATCTGCCGTATCTATTCAGTACGGATTGATCCATGTCCTCTCGCGAAATCCGCATCGCCACCCGTAAAAGCGCCCTGGCCTTGTGGCAGGCCGAATACGTCAAAGCACGCCTTGAACAGGCCCATCCTGGGCTTACGGTGTCCCTGGTGCCCATGGTCAGTCGCGGCGACAAGCTGTTGGACTCGCCGCTGTCGAAGATCGGCGGCAAGGGTTTGTTCGTCAAGGAATTGGAAACCGCACTGCTGGAAAACGAAGCTGACATCGCCGTGCATTCGATGAAAGACGTGCCCATGGACTTCCCCGAAGGCCTGGGCCTGTTCTGCATCTGCGAGCGCGAAGACCCGCGCGACGCCTTTGTTTCCAATACCTATGCATCCCTGGATGAACTGCCTCTGGGCAGTATCGTCGGCACCTCCAGCCTGCGCCGCCAGGCACAGTTGCTGACTCGCCGCCCGGACCTGCAGATCCGTTTCCTGCGTGGCAACGTCAACACCCGCTTGGCTAAGCTGGACGCCGGTGAATATGACGCGATTATCCTCGCTGCCGCCGGCCTTATCCGCCTCGGCTTTGAAGATCGCATCACCTCGGCCATCAGCGTCGAAGACAGCTTGCCGGCAGGCGGTCAGGGCGCCGTAGGCATCGAATGCCGCACCGCCGACACTGAAATCCACGCCCTGCTCAAGCCCCTCGATCACCACGACACCGAAGTGCGCGTCACGGCGGAGCGCGCCCTGAACAAGCACCTCAACGGCGGCTGTCAGGTACCGATTGCCTGCTATGCAGTGCTTGAAGGTGAAAGCCTGTGGCTGCGTGGCCTGGTGGGCGATCCGGACGGTGGCACCCTGCTGACCGCCGAAGTGCGTGGCCCGCAACGTGACGCCTCGGCCCTGGGCATCCAGGTTGCCGAAGAACTGCTGGACAAGGGCGCCGGCGCGATACTGCAAAAGGTCTACGGCGAGGCCGGCCCGCAGTGACCGAATGGCGAGTGCTGCTGACGCGGCCTGCCGAGGAGTCGACGGCCCTGGCGGCGTCGTTGTCCGACGCCGGTATTTTCAGCAGCAGCTTGCCACTGCTGGATATTCAGCCGCTGGCGGTCACGCCTGAGCAGCAAGCCGTTTTCCGTAACCTGGGCCGTTATTGCGCGGTGATCGTGGTAAGCAAGCCGGCCGCGCGCCTTGCGACGCAACAGCTGGATCAAGCCTGGCCGCAACTACCGTGGTTCAGCGTCGGCGCGGCCACCGCACAGGTACTGGCCGAACACGGTCTCAACGTTCACTATCCGCAAACTGGCGATGACAGCGAGGCCTTGCTTCAATTGCCTGCGTTGCGCGAGGCTGTTGCGCGCCCCGGCGCGCGGGTGTTGATCCTGCGGGGCGAGGGCGGTCGAGAGCTGCTGGCGCAGCGTTTACGCGAGCAAGGTGCTAGTGTCGATTATCTGGAGTTGTATCGCCGTTTCCTTCCGGCCTACGAAGCGGGCGTCCTGACGCAACGCATCCAGTTGGAACGCTTGAACGGCGTAGTGGTCAGCAGTGGGCAGGGTTTTTTACATCTGCAAACCCTGGCTGGCGCCGATTGGCCCCAGGTGGCACAGCTGCCGTTGTTCGTGCCCAGCCCGCGAGTCCTGGAGATGGCGCAGGCTGCTGGCGCAGAAAAAGTTGTGGATTGTCGTGGCGCGAGTGCCGCGGCTTTGTTAGTGGCGTTGCGTAGCACGACCTTTTAAGGAAAGCCGCCGCCACTCTCTGATACGCAAAGGACGGATACGTGAGCGAAACAGCCTTGCCTAAAGATGAAACCCAACCCGCACTCGATGCGCCGGTTGAGTCACCGGTCAGCACGCCGCGCCGTGGCAATGGCCTGGCAATTATCGCCTTGTTGTTGGGCGCCGCCGGTGTTGCCGCCGGCGGTTGGGGGATCTGGCAGGTCCGTGCCCTGCAAGCCAGCAGCCAGCAGCAGCTGGGCCAGGTGCAGACCCTCGACGATCAAGCCCAATCCCTTAAACAGAGCCAGCAGCAGTTGGCCGCGCGTTTGGCGCAGTTGCCGGGCGCGGATGAGCTGGAAGAGCGCCGTCGCCTGGTCGCCCAACTGCAGGGTGACCAGCAGCGCCTGAGCCAGCGTCTGGAAACCGTGCTAGGCGCTAGTCGCCAGGACTGGCGCTTGGCCGAAGCCGAGCATTTGATCAGACTGGCGAGCTTGCGCCTGTCAGCTCTGCAGGACATCAACAGTGCCCAGTCGCTGGTGCAAGGCGCCGACGAGATCCTGCGTGAGCAGAGCGATCCAGGCTCCTACGCAGCCCGCGAGCAACTGGCCAAGAGCCTGGCCGCGTTGCGCAGCACCGAGCAGCCGGACCGTACCGGCTTGTACCTGCAACTGGCAGCGCTGCGTGACCAAGTGGTGCAACTGGCGGCCATTGCCCCGGAATATCAGCTCACCGATCCCGCTTCCCAAGGGCGTCCGACCACGGATACGGACAGCCGTTGGAGCCAGTGGTGGGAGCAGATTTCCCGCTACTTCCGTATCGACTTCAACCCGGACGACAACGTCCGTCCGCTGCTGGCTGGCCAAGGCTTGAATCAGGTGCGCCTGGCCCTCAGCCTGGCGCTGGAGCAGGCGCAATGGGCGGCGCTCAATGGCGAGTCGGCGGTGTATAGCCGCTCGCTGGGTGAGGCGCGCAGCGTACTGCAAGACAACTTCAACCCGGATAACCCGCAGAGCAAGGCGATGCTCGCACGTATTGCCGAGCTTGAGCCCAAGGCCGTCTCGGTGGTGACTCCGGACCTGGCCGCGAGCCTGGCTGCGGTGCAGGCCTACCTTGAACGTCGGCATCTGTCCGCCGATGAGGCCAAGGCGTTGGCCACGCCGGCGGCCACGTCGCCGAAGCAGGAGTAGAGCCGATGAAGCGTTTCTATGTGATCCTGGTGTTGGCGATTGCGATCGCCCTGGCACTGGCTGTGGGCATTTCGAAACACACGGGCTATGTGCTGATTACCTACCCGCATGTGCTGCATTACGAGTCGAGCCTGTGGGCCACTCTGGTGGCGGTGTTCGTCATAGGCTTGGCGATCTATCTGGTTCGCGTGCTGCTGAGCCTGGTGACCACCTCCGGTGGGGTGGTCAACCCGTGGTCGCGGCGCAACCGCAGTCGTCGCGTGCAGATCGCCATTGAGCAGGGCCAGATGGACCTCGCCGAAGGCCGCTGGGCGAGTGCCGAACGCCACCTGCACCGTGCCGCCGAAGCCGAGCGCCAACCCTTGCTGTATTACCTCGGCGCAGCCCGTGCGGCCAATGAGCAGGGGCGTTATGAGGAGGCGGACGGCTTGCTGGAGCGCGCCTTGGAGCGCCAACCCCAGGCTGAATTGGCGGTTGCCTTGAGCCACGCGCAGCTGCAATTGGATCGCGGTGACACCGAGGGTGCCCTGGTCACCTTGCAGGCCATGCGCGAGCGTCATCCTCACAATGCCCAAGTATTGCGCCAACTACAGCGTCTGCATCAGCAGCGTGGCGACTGGTCGGCGGTGATTCGCCTGTTGCCGGAATTGCGCAAGGACAAGGTGCTGCCTGCCAGTGAATTGGCTGAGCTGGAGCGCCGCGCCTGGGGTGAGAACCTTAGCCTGGCGGCCCAGCGTGAAGAGCAGGGCGAGGCCGGTTTGCAGTCCCTCGAGCGAGCCTGGCAACAACTGACGTCCGCCCAGCGCCAAGAGCCGCAACTGGTCCTGGCCTATGCCGAGCAATTGCGCCAGCTGGGCGCCGATGCCAAGGCCGAGGAGGGGTTGCGTGTTGCTATCAAGCGCGACTACGACAGCCACCTGATCCGTCTCTATGGCTTGCTGCGTGGCAGTGATCCAGCCCGGCAACTGAAATTTGCCGAAGGTTGGCTCAAGGACCATCCCGGCGATGCCAGCTTGCTGCTGACGTTGGGGCGCCTGTGCCTGCAGAACAGCCTGTGGGGCAAGGCGCGTGATTACCTGGAAAGCAGCCTGCAAGTGCAGCGCAACCCTGAGGCCTGTGCCGAGCTGGCACGCTTGCTGGCCCAGTTGGGTGATACCGAACGCAGTAATCAGCTGTTCCAGGAAGGTCTTGGCCTGTTGGATAGCCGCTTGTTGGCGTCACCATTGCCGGTTCCCGCCCGAGCTTGATGTAGGGCAGAGTCGAAGGGTTGGATCAGAGGTGTCTGAAAGCCAACTCTTCGATGGTCCCGAAAGTGTTGGGCTGGGTCGGCTATCAGTAAAATCCTACGCTGTATTGTTCGACGTCTTCCATGTTTTGACGGGATGTCCCTGGCCTCTCGCGGAATCGTCTGCTGCGGTGCGTATTGAAAGGGATTGGGCCTTTCCTCTAACGTAGCGGCCTGTCTTTCGCGATGCGGATAAAGCATGTCTTTGGCCCCTTCACGTTCATTGTTTTTTTTGGCGTTCATGGCGGGTGCGCTGACGCTGGCTGGGTCTTTTTACCTTGAGTTCGGTGCGTCGTTGCGTCCTTGCTTCCTGTGCCAGATGCAGCGAGTTTTCCTGGCGGCCTTCGTACTGATCAATCTGGTCGCTGCCCTTCATAACCCCCGACGCTCCACCCTCTATTGGTATGGGGCGGCCAGCATGGGCTGTGCGGTATTGGGTGCCGTAACCGCAGTGCGCCAGGTGTTGCTACAAAACGTCGCGCCAGACCAGGCATCCGACTGTTGGCCCAGCCTGCACTACATGATTGAAAACCTGTCGTTTTGGCAGGCGTTGCGGTTGACCGTCAAGGGTACTGTTGACTGCGTGGAAATCAACTGGACCCTGTTTGAATTGAGCCTTCCCGAGTGGAGTCTGTTGTTCTTCGTAGCGATGCTGATGCTGGGATTCATGCAGTTTTCGCGATTGTTCTTTAGCCAGTGCTTACGCCTCACGAGGCGCTAAACGCAGTGCGCGGTTTGTAGGGCGGGATTAAACACTTGTATGAACTTTCTCTCCTGCGTACCTTGAAGCCATAGTCATGCGGGCATAATCTGGCCCGCACGCGTTACAGAAACCGTTTTTCAGATGCGGCCTTGTCCGGCTGCTGCTTTATCCTTGAAGTGTTGCGCGGGCACCAGGCGGCAGCGCCCCTACTAGGGAAGAGAGATCATCATGCTGGAAAGTTGTCAGAATGCTCAGGAACGCTGGGGTGGGGTGCACAAGCTGATCGACAGCTGGTTGAAGGCACGTCACGAACTGGTTCGGGCCTTTGATGCTCTCGGCGCCAAGCCCGAAGCACTGGCAGAGAACCGTGAACCGCTGCAGGACTTCTGCGGTGTGTTGGTGGACTACGTATCAGCCGGTCATTTCGGCGTCTACGAACAACTGACCAAGGAGGCGGAAGCCTTCGACGATCAGCGTGGCCTGGACTTGGCTGAGACGATTTACCCGCGTATCGATGTCATCACCGAAAAGCTGCTGGCGTTCACCGATCTGTGTGATGCCGGCCAGTGTGTTGCCGAAAAATTCAAGGAGCTGGGTGGCCTGCTTCATGAGCGTTTCGAGTTGGAAGACTGCCTGATCGAAGTGCTGCATAACGCGCACAAGGAAGAGGCGGCCACCCAGGCCTGACCTTTGCGGTATAAAAAAACGGTGCGCATTGCGCACCGTTTTTTATTGCGTCAGTGACGAGTGCCGAGCAACTCGATCTCAAAAACCAACGGTGTGTAGGGCGGGATCAGCTCACCGGCACCGTCGGCGCCATACGCTTGGGCCGATGGAATCACCAGGCGCCATTTCGCGCCTACTGGCATCTGTTGCAATGCGCTGCTCCAGCCACTGATCACACTGTCCAGACGAAACCACTGCGGTTGAGTGCTTTGATCAAACACGGTGCCATCGGGCAGTCGGCCCACATACTTCACCTGGACTTGGTCACTGGGCAACGGCTTGTCGCCTGTGCCCGCGGCAAGTTCGGTGAGCAGGATTCCATCCGCCAGCTCGCGTACGCCTTTTAAGGCTTTTTCCTTGCTCAGGAACTGTTGTTCGGCAGCCAGTGCTTTTTCGCTTTGAGGAGCCTGCGCGTCGGCTTCGCCCTGGGCTTCGTGTTGAGCAAGAATCTGTTCGATCCGGGTGTTTTCCAGTGCAAGGGGTTTGCCTTGATAGGCCTGCTTGAGGCCGTCGATCAGAGCCTGGATCTGCAGGTCCGGAACCTCTTGGCGCAGGCGTTCGCCGAGACTCGCGCCCAGGCTGTAGGCGAGGTCGTGCTGATCCTGCGAAGGGGTTTTGGGTGGCGATTGCTCGCTCGCATTGGCCACCGAAATCGCCAAGCCCAGCACCAGAAAAACGTAACGCGACATGGGGCATTCTCCCGCCGAAAGTGCGACGGATTATGCCAGTGTGAGTAGGTAAAAAGTGCCGCGTATTTTCGTTATATCGATAAGAATTTTCGTACGTTGCAACGCAAGGCAAACGATACTGTCAACATGCCCTAGCGGCGGTAAGAGCAGAGGGCTAGTATGAGCCGCACCCACGTCAGCCAGGAGGTAAACCATGTCGGCCAAACAGAAGCCTGTTAATACCCCGTTGCATTTACTCCAACAACTCTCGGGCAGCTTGCTCGAACATCTGGAAAGCGCTTGCTCCCAAGCCCTGGCCGATGCAGAAAAACTGCTCGCCAAGCTGGAAAAGCAACGCGGTAAAGCGCAAGAGAAGCTGCACAAATCACGCACCAAACTGCAAGGCGCCGCCACTGCCGGCAAGGCCAAGGCACAAGCCAAAGCCAAAGACGCCGTCAAAGAACTTGAGGACCTGCTGGACGCCCTCAAGGATCGCCAAGCCGAAACCCGCACCTACATTTCCCAACTCAAAAAAGATGCTCAAGAAAGCCTGAAACTGGCTCAGGGCGTTGGCCGTGTGAAGGAAGCCGTAGCCAAAGTGTTGGGTGCTCGTACCCCGGCAAAAGCTGCTGCCAAGCCAGCTGCTAAAACCGCTGCTGCCAAACCAGCCGCCAAGCCAGTTGCTAAAACCGCTGCTGCCAAACCAGCCGCCAAGCCAGTTGCTAAAACCGCTGCTGCTAAACCGGCCGCCAAGCCAGCTACCAAGCCTGCTGCTGCAAAGCCAGCCGCTAAGCCAGCTGCCAAACCTGCTGCTGCAAAACCAGCCGCTAAGCCAGCCGCCAAACCAGCTGTTGCAAAGCCTGCCACTGCCAAACCAGCTCCGGCCAAGCCTGCAGCCCCTGCTGCAACCCCGGCAGCGTCCACCGCTCCAACCGCATCGGCCAGCAGCTCGCCTGCACCGGTAGCACCGAGCACCACCCCAACCAGCGCTTCCTAAGTGCCGGTGGCCACGACGCGCAGCAGCTGCAGCGCGTCGTGGTCAAGGTTGGCGGCATCCTCAGCCGCCAATCCTTCCATCCATTGTTGTTGACCTTTCACCCCCGTCGGCCATCCCTGTGCCAACGCTTCCAGACGCACTAGCAACTCTCGTTCGGCATCCAGCTCCAGGGCTTTGATCCGCTCTCGTAACGCAGCCAATTGTTCATCCTGCTGCGCCAGGGCGCGCCATTGCATCCGAACCTGCCGTAACGGTTCGATCACGTCGACTCGCCATGGCCGGGCCAACTGCTGCAACGCCAGCAGACGCTGCGGCTCAAGCGCGACCCCGCGCTGTTCCAACCATGCACCACAGAGCAACAGGCACACATCTGCACCTTGTTCCTGAAGACGAAGGCAAGCGGCTTCGACGCCCGGACGGGCGTAAGTCGAGAGGGCAAAGCTCCACAGGTCAGCGCACATATTCACACCCAAGCCAGCGGGCAACGAAGCTGGTAGACTCCGCCGCCATTATGATCCGACTTCAAAGCCTAACATTACAGCGTGGCCCGCAACGTCTTCTCGAAGACGCCGAGCTGACCCTGCACGCCGGTCACAAAGCCGGCCTGATCGGTGCCAACGGCGCCGGCAAATCCACGTTGTTCGCCCTGTTGCTGGGTGAGCTGACCCCGGACTCCGGGGACTGCTTGCTGCCCGCCGACTGGCGCATCGCCCACATGCGCCAGGAGATCGACACCCTGGACCGCATCGCGATCGACTACGTGCTCGATGGCGACCTGCGCCTGCGCCAGGTGCAACACGACCTGGCCGAGGCCGAGAAAGCCCAGGACGGTGCCGCCCAGGCGCGCCTGCACTCGGAACTCGACAGTGCTGACGGCTACACGGCCGATGCCCGCGCGCGCAAGATGCTCGCCGGCCTTGGCTTTACCAACGAACAGATGGACCGCCCGGTCGCCGACTTCTCCGGCGGCTGGCGTATGCGCTTGAACCTCGCCCAGGCGCTGATGTGCCCTTCGGACCTGTTGCTGCTCGACGAACCAACCAACCACTTGGACCTCGATGCGATCCTGTGGCTGGAAGACTTCCTCAAGAGCTACCAGGGCACCTTGCTGCTGATTTCCCACGACCGGGATTTCCTCGACGCCGTGGTCGATAACATCGCCCATGTCGAACAGAAGAAAATCACCCTATACCGTGGCGGCTACACCGCGTTCGAACGCGCCCGTGCCGAGCGTCTGGCCCAGCAGCAACAGGCCTACGAGAAGCAACAGGCGCAGCGTGCGCACATGGAAAGCTACATCGCCCGGTTCAAGGCCCAGGCCACCAAGGCGCGCCAGGCACAGAGCCGGATCAAGGCACTGGAACGCATGGAAGAACTGTCGGCCGCCCACGTCGATTCGCCGTTCGACTTTGTGTTCCGCGAGTCGGTGAAAATCTCCAGCCCGCTGTTGGACCTCTCGGATGCACGCCTGGGTTATGGCGACAAAACCATCTTGGAGAAGGTCAAGCTGCAGCTCACGCCGGGCGCACGCATAGGTTTGCTCGGCCCCAACGGCGCGGGCAAATCGACGCTGATCAAGAACCTGTCGGGTGAGCTTGAGCCCCTGGCCGGCCGCCTGACCCGTGGCGAGAACACCGTGGTGGGCTACTTCGCCCAGCACCAGTTGGACTCCCTCGACTCCAAGGCCAGCCCGTTGCTGCACCTGCAGCGTCTGGCGCCGACCGAGCGCGAGCAGACCCTGCGCGACTTCCTCGGTGGTTTCGACTTCCGTGGTGCGCGCATCGATGAGCCGGTACTGAATTTCTCCGGCGGCGAAAAAGCCCGCCTGGCGTTGGCGCTGATCGCCTGGGACCGCCCGAACCTGCTGCTGCTCGACGAACCGACCAACCACCTGGACCTGGAAATGCGCCTGGCGCTGACCATGGCCCTGCAGGAATTCAGCGGTGCGGTACTGGTGGTGTCTCACGATCGTCACTTGCTCAAGAGCACCACTGACAATTTCTTGCTGGTGGCCGATGGCAAAGTCGAAGAGTTCGACGGTGACCTCGATGACTACGCGCGTTGGCTGACGGATTACCGCCTGCGCAACGCGCCGGTCAGCAACACCCCGGTCAACCCGGACAAGACCGACAAGAAAGCCCAGCGCCAGGCCGCCGCTGCGTTGCGCCAACAGCTGGCACCGCACAAGCGTGAAGCCGACAAGCTGGAAGCCGAACTGGGCAAGGTGCATGAGCGCTTGGCCAAGATCGAAACCAGCCTGGGTGACAGCGCCGTGTACGAAGCCGCCCGCAAGGATGAGCTGCGCGACCTGCTGGCCGAACAGGCCAAGCTCAAGGTGCGTGAAGGGCAGTTGGAGGAAACCTGGATGGAAGCCCTCGAACTGCTGGAGTCCCTGCAAGCGGAGCTGGAGGCGCTGTCCTGATGGAAGCGCTGCAGCTGCCGTTGCCGGCACAATGGATCGAGCCCGTGTGGATCGGTGTGCAAATCCTGCTGATCCTGCTGGCCGGCTACCTCGCCCAGCGCTTCGTGGCCAAGGGCCTCACGCGCTTGGGTGAGCGTTACCCGTTTCCGCCGCAACTGCTGATGCCACTGCGCGGTGGCTTGCGTTGGTTGATCATGGGCAGTGCGTTGATCTTCGTGCTGGGCCGTCTGGGTGTGTCGGCCACGGTGCTCTGGACCGCGCTGTCGGGGTTTGTGGCGGTGGCGGCGGTGGCGTTCTTCGCCATGTGGTCGGTGTTGTCCAACCTGCTGTGCGCGATCTTGATCTTTACCGTGGGGCCGTTTCGCCTTGGCGATATCGTCGAGCTGGTGGACACCGTCGACAAACCGGGCGTGAAAGGCCGGGTCGTGGCGATCAACCTGCTGTACACCACACTGATCGAAGTGGCCGAAGCCGGTACCGACAGCGCTATGGTGCAGGTGCCTAACAGCCTGTTCTTCCAGCGTTCGGTGCGGCGCTGGATCACGCCCGCGTAAAAATTCTATAGCCAGGCCTCGGTGCTCGGAGTTAGCTTACCGCTTACGACGAATTTGATACGAGGTGTGTAATGGCACTCGATACATGGCTGGCCTTTTTCGTGGCCAGTTGGATCATCTCCCTTTCCCCCGGCGCTGGCGCCATCGCTTCGATGTCCAGCGGCCTGCAATATGGCTTTGTGCGCGGCTACTGGAACGCCATCGGCCTGCAAATTGGCTTGGCAATGCAGATTGCTGTGGTCGCCGGCGGCCTGGGTGCCATTTTGGCCACGTCGTCTACTGCGTTCTATGCGATCAAATGGTTCGGTGTGGCGTACCTGGTGTACCTGGCGATCAAACAGTGGCGCGCGTTGCCCATGGACATGACCGATGACGCGGCCGTGCGCCCGATTGGCAAGCCGATGGCGATGATGTTCCGCGGTTTCCTGGTCAATGCCAGCAACCCCAAGGCGTTGGTATTCATGCTGGCGGTGTTGCCGCAGTTCGTGAACCCGCAGGCACCGTTGCTGATCCAGTACGTGATCCTGGGCGCGACGATGATCGCGGTCGATATGATCGTGATGGCGGGGTATACGGGGTTGGCGTCGAAGGTGTTGCGGTTGTTGCGTACGCCTAAGCAGCAGAAGCGTATGAACCGCACGTTTGCGGGGCTGTTCGTGGGGGCTGCGGGGTTCCTGGCCAGTCTGCATCGCGCCACGGCATAAATCGCGATTTGGCTGAAGGAACCCGATCAAAATGTGGGAGCGGGCTTGCTCGCGAAGGCGGAGTGTCAGTCACTAGATGGACCGACTGATCTACCGCCTTCGCGAGCAAGCCCGCTCCCACATTGGTTTTGTGGTGTTTGTGAGATCGCGATTCAGCGCAAGATCTTCGGCGCTTCATCCCTTGGCAGGTTATTGCGCAACGCAGGTTTGCCTGGCTCTTGATAGCCACCACCCAACTGCTCCGCCAACTGCCGCGCCACGTCCTCACCCAACGCTTTCGACACTTCCTTGACCACACGCGGCCGGTTCAGGCTCACGCGCACGTCGCGGCCGTTCACCAATTTGGTGTCCTGGCCTTCGCCCATGGCGGTAAACGCTGAGGTGATCTCGTAGGTGCGGGTGTTGATCAGGCTGAAATCCGCCACCAACGTCAGGCCCAGCACCGCCGAGTAGCTGTTGGTGCGATCGAGGGCGTTGATGTCCTGGATGAACTCGACGTGCAAAGTGCAGAACTGCGTAGAAACTAAGTCCCATATTTACTTTTGTAAAAGACACGCTGGGTCAAGAGCTTTTCATACTCTGCTTAAATACTTAGATGTAAAGTCTTTTTTCAATTGAGGGGACTTGGTCTGAATAGCAAAATGATTTGTTGACGGTAGCAATTAAAGAGAGGATCTGATCTTCGATTTCATAAAATTCATTCCTTGGTTGGTGTGTGATGACTATTCCAATGTTGAGCATAGTTTGAATTATTCTTTCTTGATGTGGGCGATACCTGAACGCGCCACTTTCAGCTTTTGCTGCTTGCAAATTAGATTTAATTATTTCTTTATTTATGCTTTCAATAATTTTGACGTAATCGCTAGATATCGTAGTAAGTCCCAGTCGAGACTGAGAAAAAATAGAATTATACCAAAGGAACGTATCAATTGATGATGTGGAAACTCTATCTCGTTTAGATATTTCATTGCTCAAGTAGCTCTGAAATATCGAGAAGTGCGAGATGTGGTTGCTAAGCGCTGTTGCACCAACGCTATTTAGATAGCTCAATAAGGCTACTATAATGCCTCCGATAGTCGCTAGGGCGACAAGGAGATTTAAAGTCTCTTTGAGAATTAATAATGGTTGGTTGAAAAGGCTTAATGTGTGCTCTACGCAGAAATTGCTAAAGCAGAAGTCTTTGTTGAAGCTATCAGATATACCGGTCTTGAAAAAGATAATTAAGCTTAGCATCAGGCCTACGGCTGCAACAGAAGTAAGAGTGAGCAGTAGCGTGCCTAAGGCTGGGTAAGCTTTAAAAATCTTAGTCAGTCTTTTAGTCATAAATGGGCCTGAGAGATTTTAATCTCTTTCTAAGCGCTTTTTCAGCGCAGGGGAACGATCTTTTAAGTATGTTCAATCTTTCATGTGCTGTGTGAAATCTTTTACTGTACCAGTATGTTGAATGTTTTGACGCATAGTCTTTTTCAAGTCGGGCCACGATAGCTTCCGCGCGACTGATATCTTTTTTTGATGGGAGGGGATACACCTTAACTAACCGCTTGACCAAGCCTAAATGTTTTTCGTGATTCACGCGGCTAAGTTTGTTTACTCTTCCCATACATCTGTTGAAGTCTTGTCGATATGATAATGTGGTGCGATAACCGACTTCTTTAGCTAGTGTTTCTATATTCTTCACGGCGGTTCTTATTCGTGCCACCTCGTCTGAAGGCAGACGGGGCTGCTTAAATGCGACTCGGAGTCCGTGAACTGTTAATGGCTCACTAGATGTATATTGAACTTTCGTCTTTTTTTTATTTAAAGGGAGTTCCTTTTCAGTAAGCATTCCCTCAATTAAATTGATTGCGTAGCTAAAGTCATAGTTTGATGTTTTAGATGATACCGTTATGTCATCAACAAGCCTGGTGTAAACAAGGTTCTTGCGGTGTAGTTTTTCGACTACATATCCTTCGACGTCGTATAGAGAAAGACTTGCTAAGTAGCTTGAGGTAAGAGCGCCCTGGACCACGTGATCATTAAGGCAGCAAATGGACGCAAGGGCGCTAGAAACGTCTTGTGGGTATTTTAAGAAGTTTAGGAAAATATCATGAACAATGATTTTGTGGATGTTGTCAAAAAAATCTTTGATGTCGAGTTTTAAAATGCTTTTCGCGCCGCAGTGTTTTGCGGCGCATGAAACGTAATCTTTATTTATTAAGTCGAAATCATCATTTATCTGGTTGGGGACTGAACCATATAGATGGTCCGGCCAAGCTATAACCTTAGAGTTGGAGAATATTCTCTTGTTAATCCGGCGTTGAATTTTTCGAAGCCGAAAATCCGGGTTATATATTTTTCTAAAACTTCCATCACTCTTCTCTACGGTGGATGCTTGATATTTGGCATCTTCGTGTAGATTCTGGACTTGGCATAGTTCTTCAGCTGTAATGTCCAGGGCTGCACATAATCTATCGATGTTTGCAATAGATTCTGAGGTGACTTTTTTTGGATTTACCGCTGCCAAATTTTAACTTCCGTGTTTAAAAATAGATTTAGCCAACCCATACGCTAGGGTTCAGTGAAGGATGCTGCTTTCATCGATATAGATTTCTGGCGACTGCCATCCTTCACATGGCTAAATCTACCGTTCCTTGCTCCTCCGGGTAGGAGGCGGCGGAGGTGCGAGGGCTCCTCCACATAAGCCTACAAATATATAATCTCGTAGACGCTCTTAAAGAGCAAAGCCAGAATCATTGATTATCGATTGCTGCATATAAGCGGTACGCTTACGCATCTCGAATGCTATCGGTGTCCATCCGAGAAAGCAACTGGCCATTACAAAAAAATAAAATCCTTAAAATTTAGTGGGTTGCGTGATTGTGCATGAGTAATAAGGGTTGCTATTTGCCTTCTTTGGCATTTATGTACGCTTCAGCGGCCACTAATGCGCCGATTGCCTCATTTTTAAGGCCGTGAGAAACCAGAACGTCGAGCAAAATATTTATGATGTGGGGCGAGCCAAGGACATTGGCAGTTTCACTGCTGATGAGACTCGAAAGGTGATGCTTATTGTTTTTTTCCGACAGTGCATCTAAATCGTTGGACTCGTTGTTCATAAGGCACCATTTGGGGAAGTCTTAGCGGTGGGGAACCTTACTTGGTGAGATCGTGTTCGTCGAGCGCGAGCTCAGCGTATTGGATTTCCCTTCCATGGCATTCAGGTTTTGCCGTAAGGTAATGTGAGATCAGTAAGCTAGGTTTGTTGCGGGCCACCAGAGTTTTGGATCACATTCAATATACGGATTTGTTTCCCATCGCTCGCATGGCACCGCGCAGGTTTCAGCGCAAGATCTCCGGCGCCTCATCCCTTGGCAGGTTATTGCGCAACGCAGGTTTGCCTGGCTCTTGATAGCCACCACCCAACTGCTCCGCCAACTGCCGCGCCACGTCCTCACCCAACGCTTTCGACACTTCCTTGACCACACGCGGCCGGTTCAGGCTCACGCGCACGTCGCGGCTGTTCACCAATTTGGTGTCCTGGCCTTCGCCCATGGCGGTAAACGCTGAGGTGATCTCGTAGGTGCGGGTGTTGATCAGGCTGAAATCCGCCACCAACGTCAGGCCCAGCACCGCCGAGTAGCTGTTGGTGCGATCGAGGGCGTTGATGTCCTGGGTGAAGTCGATGTCCGACAGCGTGCCGAACAGTACGTAGTCCGCACCTTTGAAGTGACCGGCCTTGATGCGCTTGATCACGTCGTAGACGTCACCCTTGGCATCGGCGGTGTAGGGCGTGCCCTGCACCAGTTGGAACTGGCGCGACTTGAGGATCTCGCCCTTGATGTCACCGCTGAACTTACGCAGTTCGGTCTGCTCGATGTAGCTGGTACGGCTTTCGTACTCGCTGTAGTTCGACGCGCCGCTGGCGTTGTAGGCGCTGGCCTGGAAGTTGTTGCCGGCCGAAACCATGTGGATGTATTGCTCGACCCGTGCCTCGTAGGCCAGGTCGGTCACCGCGATCTTCGGGGCGGCCGAGGCGCCAAAGGCGCACAGCAGGCCGATCATGCCGATCCATGCACGCATTGCTTAGCGCTCCGTGGTCTTGCGGATTTCTTTTTCGTCCATCCATTCAGCCAGGCCGCTCTCGACGTCCACCAGTTGCAGGCTGAACTTGTAGAACACGTCCTTGTAGTCCGCGCTGCGCTTGACGATGGAGCTGATGGAGCCTTCCAGGCGGTACTTGGCGGCGACCATGTTGCCGGTCTTGCTGACCGTGGACTTCTTGTACAGGCCGCTCTGGTTCTGCAGCTTGAGCTGGTCGACCTGGCTTTGCATGTCGGTGTTGTCGCTGGCGAAGCGTGCGGTGCCGGTCTTCATCAATTGGGTCTTGATCGACGTGGTGATCTCGCGGGTATCGATGTACTCGCTGGTCTTGTTCTTCACGTCATACACCTGAACCACCGGGCGGCCTTGCAGGATGCCGGACTGTGCCAGGGAGCGGGTCATGGTTTCGGCGATCATCTGCAGGTCGGTGGATCCGAACTCGTTGGTCACGGTTTCCACGGCCTTGGTGTCGCCGTAGCTGATGTTCTTGCTGCCCAGGACGGGCGAAGTGTTGGAGCAACCGCTGGCCAAGACGGCGACCACGGCGAGGATCGAAAAGCGTGCAAACATGGGGATATATCTCCAGAGCTGAATAGGAGTGGGCGTCAAGGCGTCTTCACTTCAAGGCGGAAGTCCGCGGCTTGAGGCAGGTTGGCGATGGCCGGCAGGAAGGTCGCCTGGTTGGCGTACAGGTTCAGCACTTTCCAGGTTTCTTCGTCGCCCACTGGGAAGCCGTCGGCGCCCAGCCAGGCGAAGCGGTAATACATCGTCTGGTTGCTGCTGGTGATGTTGCTCAACTGCACCTTGGCGGTGAGGAAGCCGTTCTCGCGTGCCACGCGGATGGCGCCGACGGCGATGCCCTTGAACTTGCCCATCACCACGACTTTGCTCGCGGCGCTGCCGGGCTCAGGCGGCGGCGGGGTGGCGCAGCCGGCGAGCAGGACCAGCGCCAGGGCGCCGAGGATGAAATGACGCATAGCGTGCTCCTTAAGGTTGTTTGAGGGCGATGGCTTGAGTGGCAGGGCTCGGCACCACATGGGCCGCAAGGCCGCCGGCGAACACCTGGTTGCCGACCACGCGCAGGGTAATCACTTGGTAGCGCTGGTCGGCCTTGACTGTTACCAGCGTGCCGCCCAGGGCGTTGGGCAGGCTGACCTGGTGTTCGCCACGTTTTAGGCGCAGGCGGGTCACTTGGGTCATGTCTGGCAGGGTGCGCCAGGTACGCGTGTCGGCGCCTTCGGTGACCGCCGAGGCGATCCCCAGCACCAGGCCCGCCATGGGGTTGGTCTTGTTCAGGTTGTTTTGCGCCACGCCACGCGTGACCGCCCGCACGGTGGTGCGCAGGATGATCCCCGGCATGTCATCGCGCAGGGCGCGGCGGGACATGGCGGTGGTGCTGTTGAGGGCGGTGAGGTTCTGTTGCTGGCCGTCGACACCGATCTGGGCGAACGTCGCCGTGGACGTGTCAGCCTTGATCACTGGGAACGACAGCGGGGTGATGACCAAGTGGCCGTCGATTGGGATCGGCAGCGGCAGGCGGATCGAGTCGCGGGCCGGGGCCAGGCCGCTCTGGACCACGATCAGTACGTCGGTCTCATTGGCGCCGACCTTGGCGTTGTCCAGGTCCAGCAGCGCCTGCTCCAGCAACGGCGTATTGGGGCGCAGTTCGGCGGCTTTGCGATAGCCGGGCGCGGCCAGGTCTTTTTCACCCAGGGCTTCGTAGACGAAGCCGGCCAGGTAATGACTGAACGCACTTTGGTAGCTGTTTTTCAAGCCGACCACTTCCGGCGCGTCCAGGGCTTCCACTGGGTAGCCACGCAGGTCTTTCATCTGGGTGGTTACGCCTTCGCGCTCGGCTTCGTGTTCGCGCTTGAGGTATTCCTTGTCGCGCAGGTCGGCGATGACGGCTTCGCGCTCGTGGGTCTTCTTGATTTCGGTGCGGGCGCCGTCGAAGTCGTTCAGGGCCAGCAGGTTCAGGGCCATTTGGGTGGTCAGCATGACTTTTTCGTAGTCATAGCCTTCGTAGCGACGCACCTTGTCGTTGACCAGGAAGCTGCCGAACTGGGCGAGGTACTTCTCGCTGTCGAACTTGACCGACTCTTCCCACTTGTAGACTTGCAGGTCGGCGCTGCGCCATGCGGTCTGGCTGCCCGTCAGGTCGCCCTTGGCGCGCAACAACTCACCTTTTTCGAAGAAATAGAGCAGGTCTTTGTCGTCGCCGGTGTTGTTCTTTTCCAGCAGGGTCAAGGCGCCGTCGACATTGCCCGTGGCCAATTGCTGGTTAGTGGCTTGCAACTCGGTGTCATAGCTGCGAAACATCGAACAGCCGGAGAGCAAGGTAACCGCCGCTAGCGCGAGCGGAGGTAAGGCGCGTAAAGCCATGCAGCTTCTTCCCTGAAAGTGTTCAACCGGTGTGGTGATTCCTCATGAAAACGAGGAATGAAATTCCCTTTCGCACTAACAGGGCGCGGCATTATAAGCGCCGCTACTGGCAAAACAATGGCTTATTGATGTGATGCGGCTTCCACAACGCCATCACTGGGCTTCTAAAATGTCTCGCCTTATCAAGCGCCAAATCACTTACGCCTTGAGTCAAACCTCTTAAGGCTCAACAATGTGTTACTTCGTATTTCCCTTTGAGATTCATTCATGACTGCCCCCTTCCGTTTTCTCGCCTGGCTGCTGTTGCCGGCGCTGATGTCGTGCAGCTTCAACCTGCTGGCCGCGACTGCCGAGGGCGCCCCACAAGCCCTGCATTTGCTGGACTACATTGGCGCTGACTACCCTCCCACCGTGGAAGCGGGCAAGGTCATCGATGAGTCTGAATACCGTGAGCAGGTGGAGTTTCTTGGGGTTTTGCAGGGTTTGGTCGCGGACCTGCCAGAGAAGCCTGAACGCGCTGAGTTGGTAAAAGGCGTTGATGAGTTGCTGGCGGCAGTGACAGCCCGCGCGGAGGGCGCGACGGTTGCGCACCAGGCCCGGCAGTTGGGCGCTCAGTTGGCGGTGGCCTATGAAGTCAGCCAAGCCCCGGCGATCACCCCAGACCCGACGCGCGGCGCACCGCTTTACGCCCAGCATTGTTCGGTGTGCCACGGCACTGTTGGTGCCGGTGATGGCCCGGCCGGCATGGGCATGACACCACCGCCCGCCAACCTGACGGATGCGGCGCGCCTGGACCGCCTGAGTCTGTACGCGATCTACAACACCCTCGGCCTGGGCGTCGAAGGCACTGACATGCCGTCCTTTGCCGACCAATTGGACGACCGCCAGCGCTGGGACCTAGCCACCTATATCGCTGGCTTCACCGCCGAGCCGGCCGCTGCAAAAAGTGAGCAGTCCTTCAACCTCGCTGATCTGGCCCGCCAAACCCCTAATGAAGTGCTGGCTGCCAACGGCCCAGCCGCTGCCGCGACCTTCCGCGCCCAGCGTGCGCAACCGCCGCAGGTCAAGCGTGGCCCTGCGCAGTTGCTCGACTACACCGCGACCACCTTGGACAAAAGCCTCGCCGCGTTCCGCAACGGTGATCACGAGCAGGCCTATGACCTGTCGGTAGCCGCTTATCTGGAAGGCTTCGAGCTGGTGGAGAGCTCCCTGGACAACGTCGACGCCAACGTGCGCAAGGACACCGAAAAGGCGCTGATGGCCTACCGGCAGTCGTTGCAGGACGGCTTGCCAATCGAGCAGGTGCAACAGCGTCTGGATGTGGCCAAGGCCAAGCTCACCGAATCCGCCGGCCTGTTGGGCAGTGATGGCCTGAGTTGGTCGTTGAGCTACATCTCCGGCTTGCTGATTTTGCTGCGCGAAGGCCTGGAAGCGATCCTGGTGCTGGCGGCGATCCTGGCGTTCCTGCGGAATACCGGCCAGCAATCGGCGGTGCGCAGCGTCAACGTTGGCTGGGGCCTGGCGCTGTTGGCCGGTTTGGCCACCTGGGCGTTGGCGGCGTATGTGATTGATGTGAGCGGTGCGCAGCGTGAGTTGCTTGAAGGCTGCACCGCGCTGTTCGCCAGTGTGATGGTGCTGTGGCTGGGCGTGTGGATGCACGACCGTCGCCATGCAGCAGCCTGGCAGGACTACATCAAGAGCAGCCTGGTGGGCGGCGGCGGGCGCTTTGGTTTTGCGATGTTGGCGTTCTTCTCGGTATACCGCGAGCTGTTCGAAGTGATCCTGTTCTATGAAACCCTGTGGTTGCAAGCTGGCCCAGCCGGGCACAACGCGGTGTTGGCCGGCGGCGCAACGGCGCTGGTGCTGTTAGTGGGCCTGGCGTGGGTGATTTTGCGCGGTTCGGCGAAGTTGCCATTGGCGTTGTTTTTCGGCATCAACGCAGCACTGCTGTGCGCGCTGTCGGTGGTGTTCGCTGGCCACGGTGTGAAAGCGCTGCAGGAAGCTGGCATCTTCGGTACGCGGCCAGTGGCGTTCTTTGACTTCGACTGGCTGGGTATTCACGCCGATGCGTATTCGTTGAGTGCGCAGGCGGTGGCGATCCTGGCGATTGTGGTGTTGTATGGCCGCAGTCGGCTGGCCGAAAAGCGCCGTGTTACTGCTTGAGCGTGCACGGTCAGTGCGGTGGATATGAGGAGTGTTTATGCGCGTATGGATCGATGCCGACGCCTGCCCTCGGGCAGCCAAGGACCAGGTGGTCAAGTTCGCCCTCAAGCGCCAGTTCGAAGTGGTGCTGGTGGCGGGGCAGAGCCAGATCAAGCCGAGCTTTTCGTGCGTGAAGCTGATCGTGGTTCCCAGCGGTCCGGACGCGGCGGATGACTACCTGGTAGAGCATGCCGTGCCCGGCGAGCTAGTGATTTGCAGCGACGTGCCCCTGGCCGATCGCTTGGTGAAGAAGGGCGTGACCGCCCTCGATCCACGGGGCAAGGAGTTCAGTCCGGCGAACATGAGTGAACGCCTCGCGGTGCGCAACCTGTTCACCGACCTGCGTGAACAGGGCCAGATGGGCGGCGGGCCACCGCCCTATGGGGAAAAGGACAAGCAGGCATTTGCCAATGCCCTGGATCGGATCCTCACACGCCTGATGTTGTAGTGAGCGGGCTTGCCCTGCGCCGCGGTGTGTCAGGTAAGCGTGTTGCGCCTGGTATACCGCAGTGCGGGGCAAGCCCGCTCACTACATTCAATGGGTTGCTCAGTCGTTTTCGTGGGTCAGTTCAAGTACTCGATCCACCAGCTTGTTGATGCCTGACGCCACCTCGCTGATGCGCTTGCCCACCATATAGGCCGGTGTGCTTACCAATTTGCGCGCCTTGTCTTCGACGATATCTTCCACCGAGCATTCCTGGTGAGTGGCGCCCATCTTGTCCAACGCCGCTGCGGTTTCGGGGCAGTTGCCAATGGTGCAGGTCACACCTGGGCCGTAGATTTTCGCCGCCAGCGCAGGCGAGATGCAGATCAGCCCCACCGGTTTACCGGCTTCGGCAAACGCCTCGGCCAGCGCCAATACCTGAGGGTTGACGCTGCAACCGGCGCCTTCCACGGCAAAGTTCGACAGGTTCTTCGCCGCGCCAAACCCGCCAGGCACGATCAGCGCGTCGAAGTCATCGGCGTTCGCTTCACGGATGTCTTCCACTTCGCCTCGGGCGATCCGCGCCGACTCCACAAGCACATTGCGTGACTCGGGCATCTCCTCGCCGGTGAGGTGGTTGATCACGTGCAACTGGGCAATGTCGGGGGCAAAACATTGGACCTGAGCGCCGCGCTGGTCCAGGCGCAGCAAGGTGATCACGCTTTCGTGGATCTCTGCGCCGTCGTACACGCCGCAGCCGGAAAGGATCACTGCAATCTTTTTGCTCATGGGCATTTCTCCTGGGGTCATGGCGTTAAATGTCTACTAATTTGTCACCTGTTGCCAATGGGGTCTGGCGCCGCTACACCTAATCTAGATGTAACAAAAACAAACCGGACCAGACCATGGACTTCGTGCCTTACGCGGTACCGTTTTTCATCGCCTTGATCGTGGTGGAGCTGCTCGCTGACCGCTGGCGTGGCGAGCGCAACTACCGTGTGGCGGACGCCATCAACAGCCTCAGCACCGGTGTGTTGTCCACCACCACGGGTCTGTTGACCAAAGGCGTGGGGATTTTGACCTACGCGTTCGCCCTCAAACACCTGGCGCTGATCGAGCTTTCGGCGAACAGCGTGTGGACCTGGGTGTTCGCCTTTGTGTTCTACGACTTCTGCTACTACTGGCTGCACCGCATGGGCCATGAGCGCAATATCCTCTGGGCCGCGCACTCGGTGCATCACCAGAGCGAGGACTACAACCTCAGCACGGCCCTGCGCCAGACCAGTACCGGCTTCCTGCTGAGCTGGATCTTCTACCTGCCGCTGGCCGTACTCGGCGTACCGCTGGTGGTATTTATCAGCGTGGCGTCCCTTAACTTGCTGTATCAATTTTGGGTGCACACCCGTCATGTGCCAAAGCTCGGTTGGTACGAGTGGTTCTTCGTCACGCCGTCCAATCATCGGGCTCACCATGCACAGAACGCTCTCTACATGGATCGCAACTACGGCGGGGTGTTCATTATTTGGGACCGCCTGTTCGGCACCTTCCAGGAAGAAGACGACAACGAACCGGTGATTTTCGGTGTGACCACACCCCTGGCCAGTTGGAACCCGCTGTGGGCCAACCTGCAGTTTTATGCACAACTGTGGAGTGATGCGCGCCGTACCGAAAGCGGGTGGGACAAGGTGCGCATCTGGTTCATGCGCACCGGTTGGCGCCCGGCGGACGTGAAGGCCAAGTACCCGCTGGCCAAACACGATCTGAGTCAGTTCCGTAAATTCGAGGTGCCGCTGGACGTGCGCCAGCAGGTGTATATCGCTCTGCAATTTGCGGCGTATGTAGGCTTTGGTAGCTACCTGATGAATTTCGGCGAGGGGCTGCCCACGGCGGCGCTGGTCCTGGGCTGGAGTGCGATGGCGTTGGGGCTGTTTACCTTGGGCGTGGCCCTGGAAAATCGCCCGTGGGCGCTCAAGGCAGAGCTGGCGCGCCTGGCGCTGAACGTGCCGTTGGTATGGCTGGCGCCGCTGGTTGGGCTGTGGCCGGCCAGCAACTTGGGCTGGCTGGGCCTGTTGAGTTACAGCTTGATCAGTGTGATCGGTCTCTACTGCTGCAGGGACCGGCTTACTCGATTGGCGTCTTAGGCGCTTCGACCGGGGCCGGTTCGGCAGCGAGCCGGGCCTTGGCGTCGGCACAGGCTTCACGGGCGATGCGCGCGTTCTTGAAACGGCGGCGCAGCCACAGGCCGAAACCCAGCACCAGCAATGCGCCGAGTACCCACAGTTCGTACTTCTTGACGCTGCCCAGCATGCCTTCCAGCACCGCGCCGAAGTGGTAGGCCGCAGCGCCCAGTGCCAGCGCCCAGATTGCAGCGCCAATACCGTTGAGGATCAGGTAGCGCAACGGTGGGTAGCCGGAAAGCCCGATGGCCACGGGCATGACGGTGCGTAACCCGTAGACGAAGCGGAAGCTCAGCACCCAGATATCCGGATGTTTGCGGATATGCTCCAGGGCCTTGTCGCCCATCAATTGCCAGCGCGGCTTGCGCGCCAGCAGCTTGCGGCCGTGCTTGCGGCCCATGTAATACCAAAGCTGGTCGCCGGCGTAGCTGCCGAAGAAGGCAACGACCACCACCAGGTTGATATCCATGTACCCACGGAACGCCAGGAAGCCTGCGAGAACCAAGATGGTCTCGCCTTCGAAGAACGTGCCCAGGAAGAGCGCAAAGTAGCCGAAGTCATGCAGAAATTGTTGAAGCATGGTCTGGGGTGCTGGCGAAATGAACGCGCAGCCTACGCCTTCGTGAACATTCATGAAAGTATCGAGATGTGTCACGAAGTGAACAATTCCTACATAAACGACGAATGCGACTACAGGTCGCATCGGCAAGCACAACTGTCATACCTTCGTCATAATGGCCGCTTATAACTGCAACGCTCGCCCGTATTACGCGGGCTCAGGAGTCTGTCGTGAGCTTTACCCCTGCCAATCGCCTGTTCCCCGCAACCCGCCTGCGTCGCAATCGCCGTGATGATTTTTCTCGCCGCCTGGTGCGTGAAAACGTGCTGACGACGAACGATCTGATCCTGCCGGTGTTTGTGCTCGACGGTGAGAATCGGCGCGAAGCCGTGGCGTCGATGCCAGGTGTAGAGCGCTTGACCATCGATCAGCTATTGATCGAGGCGGCCGGTTGGGTCGAACTGGGGATTCCGGCGCTGGCGCTGTTTCCGGTCACGCCGCATGAGCTCAAGTCCCTCGATGCGGCTGAAGCCTGGAACCCGGAGGGCATTGCCCAGCGCGCCACCCGTGCGTTGCGCGAGCGTTTCCCGGAGCTGGGGGTGATCACTGACGTGGCGTTGGACCCGTTCACCACCCACGGCCAGGATGGCATTCTTGATGAAGACGGCTATGTTCAGAACGACATCACCGTTGATGCACTGGTCAAGCAAGCCTTGTCCCACGCCGCAGCGGGCGCCCAGGTGGTTGCTCCGTCGGACATGATGGACGGCCGCATCCAGGCGATTCGCGAAGCCCTGGAGCTGGCCGGCCACGTCAATGTGCGCATCATGGCCTACTCGGCCAAGTACGCCAGCGCCTATTACGGCCCCTTCCGTGATGCGGTGGGTTCGGCCCTGAACCTGGGCAAGGCCAACAAGGCCTCGTACCAGATGGACCCGGCCAACAGCCACGAAGCCCTGCACGAAGTGGCGGCCGACCTGGCCGAAGGCGCCGACATGGTGATGGTCAAGCCCGGGATGCCTTACCTCGACATCCTTTATCGGGTCAAAGAGGAATTCAAGGTACCGACCTTTGTCTATCAGGTCAGTGGCGAATACGCGATGCACATGGCTGCAATACAGAATGGATGGCTGAGTGAAGGGGTGATCCTTGAATCCCTGACGGCCTTTAAACGTGCCGGCGCTGATGGCATTCTGACCTACTTCGCCGCCCGCGCTGCCCAATTGCTTAGAGAGCAACAATAGCCCTCACAGGAACACTCGATGAATACCGAAGGACTCACAGACGTTGCCGTAAAAGACGCTCACCCGGTGGTTGAACAAGTCACCGAGACCCCGCCGGAACTGGAGCCCGCCGCGCCTGCCGTGGTAGCCGAAACGCCTGTGCCGGCGCCGGTGGCCGCGGTGACCAACCTGGATGACAGCAGCCTGTACATCCACCGCGAGCTGTCCCAACTGCAATTCAACATCCGCGTGCTGGAACAGGCGCTGGATGAGTCCTATCCCCTGCTGGAGCGGCTGAAATTCCTGCTGATTTTCTCCAGCAACCTGGACGAGTTCTTCGAAATCCGCGTGGCCGGCCTCAAGAAGCAGATCACCTTCGCCCGTGAACAAGCGGGTGCCGACGGCCTGCAACCGCACCAGGCGCTGGCGCGCATCAGCGAGCTGGTGCACGGCCATGTGGACCGCCAGTACGCGATCCTCAACGACATCCTGCTGCCGGAACTGGAAAAACATCAGGTCCGCTTCATCCGTCGCCGTCACTGGACCACCAAGATCAAGACCTGGGTGCGCCGTTATTTCCGCGACGAGATTTCGCCGATCATCACGCCTATCGGCCTCGACCCGACGCACCCGTTCCCGTTGCTGGTGAACAAAAGCCTCAACTTTATCGTCGAGCTGGAAGGTATCGACGCCTTCGGTCGCGATTCCGGCCTGGCGATTATCCCGGCCCCGCGCTTGTTGCCACGGATCATCAAGGTACCGGAAGAGGTGGGGGGCGCTGGCGACAATTATGTATTCCTCTCGTCGATGATCCACGCGCACGCTGACGACCTGTTCCAGGGCATGAAGGTCAAGGGTTGCTACCAGTTCCGACTGACGCGTAACGCCGACCTGGCGCTGGACTCCGAAGACGTCGAAGACTTGGCCCGTGCCCTGCGCGGCGAGCTGTTTTCGCGTAGATACGGCGATGCGGTGCGCCTTGAGGTGGCCGACACTTGCCCGAAACACCTGTCGGACTACTTGCTCAAGCAGTTCAACCTGGCAGAGTCCGAGCTGTATCAGGTCAATGGCCCGGTGAACCTGACCCGTCTGTTCAGCATCACTGGCCTGGACAGCCACCCGGAGCTGCAATACACCCCGTTCACCCCGCAGATTCCGAAACTGCTGCAAAACAGCGAGAACATTTTCAGCGTGGTGAGCAAGCAGGACATCCTGCTGCTGCACCCGTTCGAGTCCTTCACCCCGGTGGTCGACCTGTTGCGCCAGGCCGCCAAGGACCCGCACGTATTGGCCGTACGCCAGACCTTGTACCGTTCTGGCGCCAACTCGGAGATCGTCGATGCCTTGGTCGACGCCGCGCGTAACGGCAAGGAAGTCACCGCAGTGATCGAACTGCGTGCACGGTTCGACGAAGAGTCCAACCTGCAACTGGCTAGCCGCCTGCAAGCGGCGGGCGCGGTGGTGATCTACGGCGTGGTCGGCTTCAAGACCCACGCCAAGATGATGCTGATCCTGCGTCGCGAAGCCGGTGAGATCGTGCGCTACGCGCACTTGGGTACCGGTAACTACCACGCCGGCAACGCCAAGCTCTATACCGACTACAGCCTGCTGACCTCCGACGACGCGTTGTGTGAAGACGTCGGCAAGTTGTTCAGCCAGCTGATCGGCATGGGCAAGACCTTGCGCATGAAGAAGCTGCTGCACGCGCCGTTCACACTCAAGAAGGGCATGCTCGACATGATTGCCCGCGAGACCCAGTTCGCCCTCGACGGCAAGCCGGCGCACATCATCGCCAAGTTCAACTCGTTGACCGATCCGAAAATCATCCGCGCGCTGTACAAGGCCAGCCAGTCGGGCGTGCGTATCGACCTGGTGGTACGGGGCATGTGCTGCCTGCGTCCGGGCATTGTCGGCGTGTCGCACAATATCCACGTGCGTTCGATCATCGGCCGCTTCCTGGAGCACACGCGGGTGTTCTACTTCCTCAACGGCGGCGAAGAGCAGATGTTCCTCTCCAGCGCCGACTGGATGGAGCGCAACCTCGATAAGCGCGTAGAAACCTGCTTCCCGGTGGAAGGCAAGAAGCTGATCATGCGGGTCAAGAAGGAGCTGGAAAGCTACCTCACCGACAACACCCACAGCTGGAGCCTGCAGTCGGACGGCCGCTACGTGCGCAACACGCCAACCGGCAACCAAAACCCGCGCAGCGCGCAGGCGACGTTGTTGGAGCGGTTGGGCAGCCCAATCCTGACGGTGAACTAAACCCGCCTCCGATCCTGTAGTGAGCGGGCTTGCCCCGCGCTGGGTTGCGCAGCAGCCCTAAAACCAAACGCCGCGCTCTGTCTGACAGAGCGCGGCGTTCTTATTGGGGCTGCTGCGCAACCCAGCGCGGGGCAAGCCCGCTCACTACAGCACTTGTTTTCAGAGTCCTGTAGACCGTATCAGCGCACGTTCAGCGTGAACCCCACCCGCGTCAACCATTCCGCTTCCTGGGCAAAATCCGCCTGGGTCAGTTGGTTCTCATCCAGCCAATCTTTCGGGAACACTACGTCCAGGCTTTCGCCGTTGGCGCGCAGGGTCACCTGGGGCATCTCTTGAGTGCCACGGATGTGGTGGAACAGGATCGCAAAGCGCAACAGCACGCACAGGCGAATCAGCTTGATGCCTTCATCACCGAACTCGGCAAACTTGTCCTTGGGGATATTACGGCGATGGCCGCGCACCAGCAGGGCGAGCATCTGTTGGTCTTCACGAGAGAAGCCCGCCAGGTCGGAGTGCTCGATCAGGTAAGCGCCGTGCTTGTGGTAGTGGTAGTGGGCGATGTCCAGGCCCACTTCGTGCACCTTGGCAGCCCAACCCAACAACTCGCGCCAGACGCCGTCCTCCAGGTCCCAGTCCTCGGCCACTTGGTCGAAGGCGTGCAGGGCTTTGCGCTCCACGCGGGCCGCTTGTTCCAGGTCGACGTGATAACGCTCCATCAGCGAGCTGAGGGTGCGCTCACGCACGTCTTCGTGGTGATGACGACCCAGCAGGTCATACAGCACGCCTTCGCGCAGGGCGCCATCGCAGTGGTCCATGCGTTGCAGTTCGAGGGCATCGAAGATCGCTTCGAGAATCGCCAGGCCCGCCGGGAAGATAGTGCGACGGTCGGGCTTGATGCCGTCGAAGTCGATCTTCTCGGCGTCTCCCAGCTTGAACAGCTTGCGCTTGAGCCACGCCAGGCCTTCGGCATTGACCTCGCCGGTGCCGTGGCCGCCGGCCTTGAGGGCCAGGCCGATGGCACGGATGGTACCGGACGAGCCGATGGCTTCATCCCAAGTCAGGCGGTGCAGGGCGTGCTCGATGCTCATGATCTCCAACCGCGCCGCTGTATAAGCCTGGGCGTAGCGCGCCGGGGTGATCTTGCCGTCTTTGAAATAACGCTGGGTATAGCTGACGCAGCCCATTTGCAGGCTTTCGCGCAGCAATGGCTCGAATCTTTGCCCGATGATGAATTCGGTACTGCCCCCGCCGATGTCGGCGACCAGGCGTTTGCCGGGCGTGTCGGCCAGGGTGTGGGACACGCCGAGGTAGATCAGGCGTGCTTCTTCACGACCGGAGATGACTTCCACCGGGTGCCCGAGGATCTCTTCCGCACGGCGGATGAATTCGCCACGGTTGCGCGCTTCACGCAGGGCGTTGGTGCCGACGATTCGTACGGCGCCCAGAGGCATGCCGTTGATCAACTGGGCAAAACGCTTGAGGCAATCGAGGCCGCGCTGCATGGATTCTTCATTGAGCTGACGCTCATCATCGATGCCGGCAGCCAGTTGTACTTTCTCGCCGAGCCGCTCAAGGATGCGGATTTCGCCGTTCTGGGCCTTGGCCACGACCATGTGAAAGCTGTTGGAGCCCAGGTCGATGGCGGCGATCAGGGACAGATTCTTGGCTTGGGATTGCGGCATGGTTTGTGGGTCTCGGTCGATAACCTCGCCATCGTGCCACGATCGACCGCTGACGCCAACGCGTTGTGCCAAGGGATTTTGTCCCTCGTCTCAATCAGACGCGTGAAGGCTGCCTGTAGGAAATAGATGTGACAGTTGTGTTACTAAAACTGTGAGTTCTGTAGTTCAGGCATTTCAGGTGTACGTGATTGCTGGGCGGTATACAGGATCCTACAAGAAACTGGGTTTGTCCCACTCTATTGTTTTCGTGTTCCCACTTTAGACGCTCTGGAGTTGAAGATGAACCGCAGAGGGTTCTTACTATCTTCGATGTTTTTTCCGGCTTTCATAGCAGGGCGAAGCGTTAATACTTCGGCCTGGCGCTGATGCCGTGGTGTTATTTATTTATCGATCAAGGCGCCATGGAAGGTGAGGGTTTACTCGTTTATTGGAAATGCTTTGCGGTTCAAGTAATGCCAATCACTCTTAAAAGGTGGCTTTAAATGAAGAAGAATTTCGCAATGCTGGCCGGGTTATTTCTTGCGGTGGCAGGTTTGAATGCTCAAGCGGCTGACCTCCGCGTCAAAGGCTACATTGCTCCTGTCAGCTGCAGCTTCACTATTACCAACGCGACTATTGACTACGGAAGCATCAATCCAAACTCCTTGAGTGCCACTGCACCCACCCATCTCCCGGCGAAAAGCACTCCGTATGCGGTGAAGTGCGGAGGCAGTGCCAAGGCGCTGATCGCCCTGAAGGCAACCGACAATCGCGTAGGCTCGAGTATTGCCAGTCCTATCCCTACTTATAGCTATGGTTTGGGTACCACGGCGCAAGGGAAAAAAATAGGCAGTTATCTTGTTCTAACGCGCAATACCGTTGTGGATGGAAAAGCGGGGCTGCCTATTACATCTATTGACAATGGTAAAACCTGGTATCGAGGCAGCAGTGAATATCTAGGGCCAGCACCGGCGACGCTTGCAACTTGGCATACTGGCTCATATGGTCCAATTCCAGTTAACACAGTGTCCGGTACCCTGGAAGTTCGTCCCACGATCAATAAAACATCCGAACTTGATCTAAATAGTCAAGTCAGTTTGGATGGTCATGCCACCCTAGAGCTGCGCTACTTGTAAGTAGTTGTCATGAAGCAGTCGATGCGGGGGTTATCTTTTTTGGAGATATAGCCTTGTGTCGGCTGCGGTTTATTTCACCTTGCATTAAAGCGAAGTGGGTATTGGAATGGCGGTTAGAATTGTTTTTACGTGTTGTCTGTTAGTTAATTTATTTTTACCTGTTACGGCATTCGCAGACGGCATGCGCCCCGAAACAACTGTCATCGTGCTAAGTGAGGCAGACGGCGAAGCCAGCATCAACGTAACCAATACAGATAGCACGCCCGCGTTACTGCATTCGGTCATAGAGGATATTCCAGAAGACCCCGAACCTTTAATCGTTGTCACCCCGCCTGTTGCACGAGTCGACGCGGGAGAGCAGCAACTGGTCCGCTTCTTGTCCATTGCCAACGAGCCGCTCAAGACCCAGCGTTTGAAGCGCGTGTCTTTCGAAGGCATCCCCCAAACACAACCGGGATCGGGGGCGACCATCGGCATAAGTCTTCGGCAAAACCTTCCGCTTATCTTGCACCCCAAGGGTTTGCCTCGGCATGAAGCCCCTTGGGAGTTGCTGACGTGGCACCTCCACGCCAACACGCTAAAGGTGCGTAATGACAGCCCTTATGTGGTTCGTTTTGCGACTGACATCAAGCTCAACCCCCAAAAAGTAAAAGCCGTACTGCCCCGTACTTACATCCTGCCGGGTGAAGCGTTGCATGTTGAGTTGGACAAGTCGGTCCCTGGAGCCAGGACGGTCACGTTTGCGCCGGCCACGGTCTACGGCTTTGCGGTCGATAGTTATGACGCATTGCTAATCGCAAATGCACCGTGAACGGCCATGAGAAAAACCACTCGAGTCAACGGTGCAGGTCACAGGCAAGTTCTCGTAAAACAATGGCCCGAAGATTTATTTCGGCGTAATGGGCTGAGTTTTTCTGTTTGTCTGGCCATGTTGTCCGGCGTGACCGAGCAGGCCCACGCCGAGCGGGTGGCGACGATTGCCGGGTTCGATCTCGCCACTTTGCAGGCACGCGGTATCGATCCATCCGTTGCCCGGTATTTTCGCGACGCCCCTCGTTTCAATGAGGGTGTGCAGGTTGTCGAATTGACGGTCAATGGCGAACGCCTGGGCCTGGCGGATGCGCGCTTCGACAGCGCAGGGCAGTTGTGCTTTACCCGCAGTTTGCTGGAGCGTGCCGGCTTGCGGACACCCTCCGGTGTGATCGACAAAAGTAGCGACCCCGAACGCGCGTGCCATGATTTTCGAGGCGATTACCCCAGTACGGTCACAACATTGCGCCCAGGAACGGAAGAAGTGGTGCTGGTGGTGCCCACGAATGCATTGAGAGATATCCAGCGCAACTCCGGCAATTACAGCCGAGGCGGCACAGCGGCACTGCTTAACTACGATGTTCAGGCAATCAACAATCACTCCAGAGCTGACACTCATCGCTATTTTTCGGCCTCGACCGAGATTGGTTTCAACTGGGGTGACTGGATAGCCCGGAGTCGTCAGTTCTACATCGCCAACGACCGCAGTACCACTGCTGAGCACGTCTATGCCTACGTACAGAGGGACTTGGAACCGCTCGCCGCTACGTTCCAGGCGGGACAGATCTCGAGTGTGAATCCGGTGTTCGCCGGTGTTCAGTTGACGGGCGTGCAGTTATTTCCTGATGGTGTTGGGGGGGGCAATGCCAATCCTGGGGTGGTGGTCGAGGGACAAGCCTTGAGCCAGTCCAGGGTTGAGGTCAGGCAGTCGGGTGTCCTTATCTATACGACGGTCGTGCCGCAGGGGCCTTTTTCCCTCACCAACCTGCCGCTGCTCAATGGGACCAGCGACCTTCATGTCACCGTCATCGAAACACGCGGGGGGCAGCGCAGCTTTGTAGTGCCAGCGGCTTCATTTCGCGCGGCTGTACCGGTGAAGTCGGGGTACACAGCCTCTATTGGAAAGGTTCGCGATGCCGAGCGCAGTAGCGTGAAAGAGCCCCTGTTGGCCATGGGTAGTGGCACTTGGGCGGTTGGTAAGCGTGCAGCACTCAGCGCGGGCTTGCAGGGCACCGAAGACTACAGCTCAGTGGGTTGGGCGCTGGACAGTAATTTTTCCCAACGATTCTCCGTTGGCGTACGCAATAACCTGTCTAGAGACCACCTGAAAAAAAACAAGGGCGCGCGCAGCAGCATTGCCGTCGGCAGTTCATTGCCAGGTGATGTTCAGGTGACTGTGAGCGCCACAACCCAGACCCCTGGCTACCGTGACGTGCTCGACACGCTGGCGCGGAATGTGTGCGAAGGTGAGCAGTCGCGTTTCAAAAACCAATACACCGCAGGTTTCAGTTGGTCAGATCCACAACTGGGCGGGTTCTCCATCGGTTACACGCGTGGTTCTCATTTCAACAGTCGCACTTCCCAGCACGTCTACGGCGCATGGAACAAAAACTTCCGTTACGCCAACGTGGGTGTAACGGTGGATTCGCAAGTTGGCCAATCCGGCAGCGACAAGGACAGAGACCGTAACGACGATGGCGTGGGTGTACGCCTACAAGTGAGTGTTCCGTTGGGGGGCAGCCGCTCCATCAGCACTTATGCGCGACGCCAGGGCGCGCGGTCCAGCATCGGCGCTACTTATGACGAGCGCATTGATGAGGCCTTGAACTATCAACTGCGCAGTGACCACGATTTGGGCACACGTGAGCAACACACGCTGGGGGGAACGCTCAATGCGTTGTCCCGCTACACCCAGGTGGGGGTTGGAATAAATCGTGACAGTTCCAGCACCAGCTACAGCGGGCAGCTACAAGGTGGCGTTGTTGCCCACGCAACTGGCATCACGCTGTCCCCCTATCGAATCGAAGACACTTTTGGCGTGGCCTCGGTGGGCGATATCGCCGGTGCGCGGATAACCACGCCACAAGGTCCGGTCTGGACTGACCCGTGGGGTAGTGCGGTTATTGCCGGTTTGCCGGCTTATCAAGCCAGTCAGTTGGAAGTGGAGGGTAAAAGCCTGCCACGCCAGGTCGACCTCGACGTGGTGAAGGTCAGGCGAGTGTTGCTGCGCGCGACGAACCCTGATGGGAGGCCTTTGAGCCAGGGGGCTGCGGTGTTGGGGGCAGACAACGCGTTCCTGACCACGGTGGTGGCGGACGGCATGATTTTCCTGAGCAATGTCGACGCTCCGAAAACCTTAACGGTGTCCTCGCCGAGTGGGGCGTCCTGTGTGCTGCATTTGGATCTGGCGGAGCAAAATTATGAGGGGCAGTTTTATGAAAGAGCTTCGGCAACTTGTCGCTAAGGTGTGTGGCATCGGCCGCTACTCCTCAGGGATTAGCGCTGCGCTGGTGAGCTTTTTATGGGCGGTTGAGGCAAGTGCCGCGCAGTGCCGTATCTCCCTGAGCCAGCCAGTGGTGGACTACGGATTGTTGCGTGGGGCGGAGCAGTCCGGCAGCCAAGACGTCTTCCTGGGCAAGCGTACGGTGCGTTTGAACGTGGTGTGCCCCGAGGCGACGGTCATCGCGATGCGTTTCCAAGGCGTGTCCGCCGACGGCCAGCGTTATGCATGGGGACGACATGGCTATTTCAATCTCACCCTCGAGCACCCGTTGTTGGACGGACGACCTGTTGAGCTGGCACATGTGCACAATTACGCGGCACGCAGCACTGGTCTGCAGCCAGGGCAGACGCTGGTGGTGCTGGCGGGGGGCGTCCCCGCCACAGGGCGCACGTTTTCGGCGCAGGTGCAGGTCGATACCTGGCTCTCTGGTGCGGCCATCGCTGTTCGCAGCAAAACCGTCGTGGAGGGCGGCGGGCATTTTGAGCTGGTGCCCGCCGGCTGATCAATCAGGCTGGCGCTTCGGTAGTGCGAATGAAATTGGCCAATTCAGCCGTCTGCGGCTCGGCGAACAGCACCTTTGGATCACCGACTTCATGCACCTTGCCCTGGTGCATGAACACCAGCTTGTCCCCCACTTCCCGGGCAAAGCGCATTTCGTGGGTCACCATGATCAAGGTCATGCCGTCCTTGGCCAGTTGGCGCACCACGCTGAGCACTTCGTTGACCAGTTCCGGGTCGAGGGCCGAGGTGATTTCATCGCACAACAGCACCTTGGGTGACATGGCCAGGGCGCGGGCAATCGCGACGCGCTGCTGCTGGCCGCCGGACAGACGATCCGGAAACGCGTCGAATTTTTCCCCCAGCCCGACCCGCTCCAACATCTGTTTGGCCAATTGAGCGGCTTTGGCCTTTGGCACTTTTTGCACCACTTGGGGCGCGAGCATCACGTTTTCGCCCACGGTCAGGTGCGGGAACAGGTTGAACTGCTGGAACACCATGCCGACTTTCTGCCGCAGGCTGCGCAGGTCGGCGCGGGCGGCATCGAGATATTCGCCGTCGACCTCAATCACTCCATCATTGATCGACTCCAGGCCGTTGAGGGTGCGCAGCAAGGTGGATTTACCCGAGCCGCTGCGGCCGATGATCGCCACCACCTGGCCTTCTTCGACGGTCAGGTCGATGCCCTTGAGGACGTGGTGATCGCCGTAATATTTATGGAGGGCGGAAATTCTAAGCAGAGGCATGCAGTCTCCTTTCCAGGTAGCGCGCACTGAGGGACAAGGGGTAGCAGAGCAAGAAGTAACCAAGCGCCACCAGGCCGTAGACCATGAAGGGCTCGAACGTGGCGTTGGCGAGCATGCCGCCGGTCTTGGTCAGTTCGGTAAAACCGATGATCGAAGTTACGGCGGTGCCTTTGACCACCTGCACTGAGAAACCCACCGTCGGCGCCACGGCAATCCGTAGCGCCTGGGGCAGGATCACGTAGCGCAGTTGCTCCAAAGGGTTCAGCGCCAGGCTGGCCGAGGCTTCCCACTGCCCATGGGCGATGGAATCGACGCAGCCGCGCCAGATTTCAGCGAGGTAGGCGCTGGTAAACAGGGTTAGGGCAATGGCGGCTGCCAGCCATGGCGAGATGTCCACACCCAGCAGGGCAATGCCGAAAAACACCAGGAACAGCTGCATTAGCAGCGGCGTGCCCTGGAACAGCTCGATATACGTGCGGGCGATATTGCGTGGGAACGCCTTGCTGCTGATGCGCATCGTCATCACCAGCAAACCGATCACGCCGCCGCCAATGAACGCCACCAATGACAACAGCAGCGTCCATTGCAGGCCGGTGAGCAAGTTGCGCACGATGTCCCAGAACGAAAAATCACTCATCGACTGTTCCTCATCACAAACCGGCGGCCGATCCAGTTGAGCAACTGGCGAATCATCAACGCCATGCACAGGTACACCAGGGTGGTCAGGGCATAGGTTTCAAAGGCGCGGAAATTGCGCGACTGGATAAAGTTGGCGGCAAAGCTCAGCTCTTCCGTGGCGATCTGCGAGCACACCGCCGAGCCGAGCATCACGATGATGATCTGGCTGCTCAGGGCCGGCCACACCTTGCCCAGCGCCGGCAGTAGCACCACGTGGCGAAACGCTTCGAAGCGCGTCATCGCCAATGCCGCAGCGGCCTCCAGTTGCCCACGTGGGATGGCCTGGATGCCGGCGCGGATGATCTCGGTGGAGTAGGCCCCCAGGTTGATCACCATCGCTAGCACAGCGGCTTGCCACTCGGTGATCTTCAAGCCCAACGACGGCAAACCGAAGAAGATGAAGAACAACTGCACCAGGAACGGTGTGTTGCGAATCAACTCGACATACACACCGAAGAACCAGGCGAACGGCTGAACCTTCCACGCCCGCACCACGGCGCCTACGGTGCCTAGCGCCACGCCGAGAATCGCGCCGATGGCCGTCAGCTCAAGGGTGAACAGCGCGCCGCGCAGCAGCAGGTCGGTGTTGGCCAGTACCGGCACAAAGTCAAATTGATACGCCATGAATCAGCTCCGCATTCAGAGATCGGCAGGCAAGGGTTCTTTCAGCCATTGCAGCGCGTTCTTTTCCAGGCTGCCGTCGGCTTTGGCCGCGACGAGGATCTGGTTGACCTTCTCCAGCAACGCCGGCTCGTTCTTGTTGATGCCCACGTAGACCGGTGAGTCCTTGAGTTTCACTTTCAGCGCCGGTACGCGTTTGGGGCTGCGTTCGCTGATCGCCACCATCACCACGTTGCCGCTGGCGATCAGGTCGACCTGGCCTGCCAGGTAGGCCGCGATGGTGGAGTTGTTGTCTTCGAAACGCTTGATGGTGGCTTCCTTGGGCGCGACGGCAGTCAGCTCGATGTCTTCGATGGCGCCACGGGTCACGCTGATGGTCTTGCCCTTGAGGTCGTCGAGCGTACTGATGGCGGCGTCAGGCGGGCCGAACACCGCCAGGTAGAAGGGCGCGTAGGCCTTGGAAAAATCGATGACCTTTTCCCGCTCGGCGTTCTTGCCAAGGCTGGAGATCACCAGGTCGACCTTGCCGGTGGTGAGGAACGGGATGCGATTGGTGCTGTTTACCGGTGTCAGCTCCAGCTTGACCTTGAGCTGGTCGGCCAACAGTTTGGCGGTGTCGATGTCCAGGCCGCGTGGCTTCATGTCGGGGCCGACTGAGCCGAACGGCGGAAAGTCCTGAGGCACGGCGACTTTGAGGGTGCCACGGGCGACGATATCTTCCAGACCGTTGGCCTGGGCGGGTGCCTGGCTCAGCATCAAGCTGGCAAACAGGGCAGTGAGCAGGGCGCTGTAGCGCTTGGTCATGGCAACTCTCCGAGAAGGACGAAGGAAATTTCTGATTTTTGCTCAGTGCACAGCCCATGCCAGCACCTTCAGGATCGTCTGCAGCGCAGGGTTTTGTTGGGTTGTGGTGGTCTTACTGGTCTGAACAGTTACCGGCTTTTTTGCACCCTTTTCGAGCGCCGCTAAAACCCTGCGAGCCCCTTTGGGGCGTGGCTTGCCGCCGACTTCGAATAGCATTACAACTAGCCGCTCAGTTGACTGGAACCTTGAGTTTTTTATGAATTCCATCGCCCAAGCCGTACCGGAAGCGGCCCTGCAGGCCATCCGCAAACTGATCAAGGAGCAAGGCTTTGGGCCGGGTGATGCGCTGCCGTCTCAGCGCGACCTGGCGGTGCAATTGGGGGTAAGCAGGGCGTCGCTGCGCGAGGCGTTGTCCTCTCTGAGTGCCTTGGGTGTGGTCAGTGTGCAGCCGGGTAAGGGCGTATTTGTGCAGGCTGCCGAGGAGTCGCCAGGGTTTGCCTGGCCGTTCGCCGCCCAGGCCACGCCGCTGGATATTTTCCAACTGCGCTATGCCCTTGAAGGTTTCGCGGCGGGGTTGGCGGCGGTGACGCTGACGGTCGATGAGCTGGACAGCCTGCAAGACAATGTCGAAGCGATGCGCCAAGTGCTCAAGGCCGGCGATTTCGAGGCGGCTGCCCGGTTGGACTTCGAATTCCACCAGCGCATCCTGCTGGCCAGTGGTAACCAGGCGATGGTGAGTATCCTGAGTGCCAGTGCCGAGGTGTTCCTGGAGAGCCAGAAGCTACCGTTCATCCGACCGGAGCGAGCCATGGAGACCTGGCAGGAACACCGCAAGATCCTGCGCGCCCTGGCCCGGCGTGCCAGTGGCGCGGCGCAGAAAACCATGCAGGAACACGTACGTAACGCTGCGCTGCGTACCGGCATCGCCTTCGTGACCCCTGTGGCGTCGTGAGCCGGGCGATACCCAAACTCATGCACCACCATAGCAAGACTCAATCAGAGGCGGCTTCCTGAACGGGGGAAGGGCGGCTATGATGGGCCACGTTTTTTTTGCTTACAATCCGGAGACATCCATGAGCAACGATCTTATCAAGCACGTCACCGACGCGACCTTTGAGGCCGAAGTACTCAAGGCTCAAGGCCCGGTGCTGGTTGACTACTGGGCTGAATGGTGCGGCCCTTGCAAAATGATCGCTCCTGTTCTGGACGACATTGCAACCACTTACGAAGGCAAGCTGACCATTGCCAAGCTGAACATCGACGACAACCAGGAAACCCCGGCCAAGCACGGCGTGCGTGGTATCCCGACGCTGATGCTGTTCAAGAACGGCAACGTCGAAGCAACCAAAGTGGGCGCGCTGTCGAAGTCCCAGCTGCAAGCTTTCCTCGACGCGAACATCTAAGCGTCGTTAAAAAAAGCCCCGTAAATAGCGGGGCTTTTTCGTGAAACAGGGCTAGACGCTCCGAAACTCAGGTGGTACATTCGGCCCCGCACTGGTTTCTCCACTGCCCCCTGCAAGCCGTCGCCGACGCATTCCTTTTCGATTAGTACGCGATCCTGTCGCCTTCTCCGCGGCGCGGCCTCATTAAGCCAAAAGCTTAATTTCCCCCCTCCATAAATGATTACGTCATTCCTATATGAATCTGACTGAACTCAAGCAAAAGCCGATTACCGACCTGCTCCAACTGGCCGAAGAAATGGGCATAGAAAATATGGCCCGTTCGCGCAAGCAGGACGTGATTTTCTCCCTGCTCAAGAAGCACGCGAAAAGCGGCGAGGAAATCTCCGGTGATGGCGTGCTGGAGATTCTCCAGGACGGCTTCGGCTTCCTTCGCTCTGCAGACGCTTCCTATCTCGCCGGCCCAGACGATATCTACGTCTCGCCGAGCCAGATCCGTCGCTTCAACTTGCGCACCGGTGACACCATCGTTGGCAAGATCCGTCCTCCGAAGGAAGGCGAGCGTTATTTCGCCCTGCTCAAGGTCGACACGATCAACTTCGATCGTCCCGAGAACGCGAAAAACAAGATTCTCTTCGAGAACTTGACCCCGCTGTTCCCGACCGTGCGCATGAAGATGGAAGCCGGCAACGGTTCCACTGAAGACTTGACTGGTCGTGTCATCGACCTGTGTGCACCGATCGGCAAAGGTCAGCGTGGCCTGATCGTCGCACCGCCGAAAGCCGGTAAGACCATCATGCTGCAGAACATTGCAGCGAACATCGCGCGTAACAACCCTGAAGTTCACCTGATCGTGCTGCTGATCGATGAGCGTCCGGAAGAAGTAACCGAAATGCAGCGCACCGTGCGCGGCGAAGTGGTTGCCTCGACGTTCGATGAGCCGCCAACCCGTCACGTACAGGTTGCCGAAATGGTGATCGAGAAGGCCAAGCGCCTGGTCGAACACAAGAAAGACGTGGTGATCCTGCTTGACTCCATCACCCGTCTGGCCCGTGCCTACAACACCGTGATCCCGAGCTCCGGCAAGGTATTGACCGGTGGTGTCGATGCCCACGCCCTGGAGAAACCGAAGCGTTTCTTTGGCGCCGCGCGGAACATCGAAGAAGGCGGCTCGCTGACCATTATCGCCACCGCACTGGTTGAAACCGGTTCGAAGATGGACGAAGTGATCTACGAAGAGTTCAAGGGTACCGGCAACATGGAGCTGCCCCTGGACCGTCGCATCGCGGAAAAACGCGTATTCCCGGCGATCAACATCAACCGTTCCGGTACCCGCCGTGAAGAGTTGCTGACCGCCGACGACGAACTGCAGCGCATGTGGATTCTGCGCAAGCTGCTGCACCCGATGGATGAAGTTGCAGCCATCGAGTTCCTGGTCGACAAGCTGAAAACCACCAAGACCAACGACGAGTTCTTCCTGTCGATGAAGCGTAAGTAATACGACGTTTCAGGTCCGAAAGAATGGCGCCCTCAGGGGCGCCATTTTTTTTCGCCTGTTTTTTAAGCACGTTCGGCAGCCAAATGCGCCGCGATAAGCTGCCAGCCGACGCCAGAGCAGGTAGGATGTACGCCTATTTTACGGGTGGCATGGTTAATGAAATTCAAGGATCTTCGGGATTTCGTGCAGCAGCTTGAGCAGCGCGGAGAGTTGAAACGTATCCAGATGCCGATTTCCCCGGTGCTGGAAATGACTGAGATTTGCGACCGTACCTTGCGCAACAAGGGGCCGGCGCTGCTGTTCGAGAACCCGACCGGCTTTGATATCCCGGTACTCGGCAACCTGTTCGGCACCCCTGAGCGCGTGGCGTTTGGCATGGGCGCCGAGTCAGTCAGCGAGCTGCGTGAAATCGGCAAGCTGCTGGCCTTCCTCAAGGAACCCGAGCCGCCCAAGGGCTTGAAGGATGCCTGGTCGAAACTGCCGATCTTCCGCAAAATCATCGCCATGGCCCCCAAAGTGGTCAAGGACGCGGTGTGCCAAGAAGTGGTCATCGAAGGCGATGACGTCGACCTGGCCATGCTCCCGGTACAAACCTGCTGGCCCGGCGACGTCGGCCCGCTGATCACGTGGGGCCTGACCGTCACCAAGGGCCCGAACAAAGACCGCCAGAACCTGGGCATCTACCGCCAGCAAGTGATCGGCCGCAATAAGGTGATCATGCGCTGGCTGAGCCACCGTGGCGGCGCGTTGGACTACCGTGAGTGGTGTGAAAAGCACCCCGGCAAGCCGTTTCCGGTCTCCGTGGCCCTGGGCGCCGACCCCGCGACCATCCTCGGGGCCGTCACCCCGGTACCGGACAGCCTGTCCGAATATGCTTTCGCCGGGCTGTTGCGCGGTAACCGCACCGAGCTGGTGAAGTGCCGTGGCAACGACCTGCAAGTGCCGGCCACCGCAGAGATCATCCTTGAAGGCGTGATTCATCCCGGCGAAATGGCCGATGAGGGCCCGTACGGCGACCACACCGGCTACTACAACGAAGTCGACAGCTTCCCGGTGTTCACCGTCGAGCGCATCACCCACCGGATCAAGCCGATTTATCACAGCACCTACACCGGCCGTCCGCCGGATGAGCCGGCCATCCTCGGCGTGGCGCTCAATGAAGTGTTTGTGCCGATCCTGCAAAAGCAATTCCCGGAAATCACCGACTTCTACCTGCCGCCCGAAGGCTGCTCGTACCGCATGGCCATCGTGACCATGAAGAAGTCGTACCCGGGTCACGCCAAGCGGGTAATGCTCGGTGTGTGGTCGTTTTTGCGACAGTTCATGTACACCAAGTTCGTTATCGTCACCGACGACGACATCAATGCCCGCGACTGGAACGACGTGATCTGGGCCATCACCACGCGCATGGACCCCAAGCGCGACACGGTGATGATCGACAACACGCCAATCGACTACCTCGACTTCGCCTCGCCGGTGTCGGGCTTGGGGTCGAAGATGGGCCTGGATGCCACCCACAAATGGCCGGGTGAAACCACCCGCGAGTGGGGCCGGGTGATCGTCAAGGATGAAGCCGTCACTGCCCGTGTCGATGCGATCTGGAAAGAATTGGGAATAGATTGATGCGTGTAACCCTGCAACCTTCCGGCGCCGTGCTGGAGCTGGTCCCTGGCGAGCGAATCCTTGAAGGCGCGCGCCGCCTGGGTTATGAGTGCCCCCAGGCGTGTCGTAACGGTGTGTGCCACGTGTGCGCCGCGCTACTGGTGGAGGGCCGGGTGCAGCAAGCCGGTGAGGTTCGCGACCATGGTGAGTTCTACACCTGCATCGCCGAGCCGCTGGAAGATTGCATTGTGTTGTGGGATGGCGTGTTGGCGCCGGGAGAGTTGCCGTTGCGCAAGTTGTCGTGCCAATTGAGTGAGTGCGTAGACGTGGGTGGTGATGTCTGGCGCGTTCGCCTGCGGGCTCCGGCCGGCAAGGCAGTGCGTTATCACGCCGGGCAGTACCTGATGATCGAGCGGGAGAATGGCGAGAAGTCGGCATTTTCCCTGGCCTCGGCGCCCCACGCCGGACGCGAGCTGGAATTACACGTGCTGGTCCGCGAAGACAGCGCACGCAGCCTGCTTGCGCAACTGCAACGTAACCAGATGGCGCGCATCGAGCTGCCCTATGGCGACACGCACCTGGCCGAGCTGCCTGACGGGCCGTTGGTATTGATCGCTGCCGGCACCGGTATGGCGCAGATGCACAGCCTGATCGAACATTGCCGCGCTTCCGGTTTCAAGCACCCGGTGCACTTGTACTGGGGCGTGCGTCGCCCGGAAGACTTCTACGACATCGAGCACTGGGACCAGTGGCAGCAACTGCCTAACCTGTTCCTGCACAAAGTCGTCAGCGATCTGTGCGGTTGGGAAGGGCGCTGCGGGCTGTTGCACGAGGCCGTGTGCGAGGACATCAGCGACCTCAAGGCCGTGCACGTCTACGCCAGTGGTTCCCCGGCAATGATCTACGGCACCTTGGATGCGCTGGTCGAAGCCGGTATGGATGCGCACCAGATGCGTGCCGACGTATTCGCCTACGCGCCTCGACCCTGAGCCGCTGACGCACGCCGATCAAAATGTGGGAGCGGGCTTGCTTGCGAATGCGGTGATTCAGTCAGCATATAGGTGGCTGACACAACGCTTTCGCGAGCAAGCCCGCTCCCACATTGGACCGCGCTGTGTCAGTGTCAGAACCGCACACCCGTCGTCACCATCGCCGCATTTAACCCCAGCAACACCACCTCAGCCGCCACTGGCCCGTAATGGGTGCCCACCGACGGAATGATCACCGGCGCCACGCCGAAACGGTTCAACGGGATCTTGTCGCGGTACTTGCCGCGATAGCCCTGGATCGCCCCGCCCGTCAGTTTCAGATACACCGGGTAGTCCGTCATGTCATAGCGCTTGCCCGCATAGGCGTAGTACGAGCGCTGCCTGAACGAGTTGCGAAACGTCGCGCCGCCGTACACAAAGCCTGACGCTTCGTTGCGCTCCAGGCCAATCAGGTCCTGGTTGTTGTTGTGGTCCGGGTCAGGTGCAAAGTGACGGGTATAGACACTGGTCTGTGCATACCAGAAGCCTTTGTCATCCTCGGTAGCCGGCGTTTCGCCGGCCAGCGCGGTGGTGGCCTGGGCCAGGAACAACAGGCCAGGCAGTCGGAATTTTTTCATGGGTGCGACCTCGATAGTCGATTTGATGGGCGGCTAGTTGGGTCGTGATGTGTGCCCCATTTTGAAGGCTCTTGGCGGGCCCAGGCTGAACCAAGGCTGAAAGTAGCGGGATTGGCAGGCTCAATCCTGACGAGCGGGCGCCAGGCTTATACTTTTACTTATGCTTTTAAGGTATTTAATTCGGGCACATCAGTGTGTTCCATTGCGCTAAAGTTACTCACAACCCGTAATAACTCTCGCAGACACGAAGGAGACCTCAGCGATCCGCCATGACTGTTATTGAATCCGATCTTATGCAACTGGCTTACCCTCCGCGACTCGATCTTGGGCCGCAACTCACTCACGAACAATTGATGAGCTCGATGCAGGCCACCATGGGTCGGCACAAGGGTGGGCCGGTCTGGCTGTTTGCTTATGGATCGCTCATCTGGCGCCCGGAATGTTCGTCCACCCAGCGCGTGCGGGCGCGGGTGCATGGTTATCACCGGGGCCTGTACCTGTGGTCCCACGAGCATCGGGGCACGCCGGAATTACCAGGTTTGGTGTTCGGCCTGGATCGCGGCGGCTCTTGCAGCGGGTTCGCCTACCGCCTGCCGGAAGATCAGTTGGAAGCCTCGCTGTACGCACTGTGGTGCCGCGAAATGCCATATCCCTCCTACCGGCCGCATTGGCTCAGTTGCCGTCTTGAAGATGGCACCCAGGTGCAGGCGTTGGGATTTGTGTTGGAGCGGCATTTGCCCAGCTACGCGGGTAACTTGCCCGACCAGGTATTGAACCATGTGCTGGAGAGCGCTTGCGGGCGCTACGGCACCACTCGCGATTATGTCGAGCAGACCGTTAACGCCCTGCGTAGCCACGCCATGCCAGATAAGAACCTGGAGGCGCGGCTCAAGCGTTGTGCGAAGGGCTGTTCAGGCGGCGATTAACGCGCCGCGCTGACGCTGTTGGTGTGCCACAGCGTCGGGATCAGGAACGCGATTGCCAGCAGGCACGCGCCCACCAGCAGCACAAAGCCGCCGTCCCAGCCAAAGTGGTCCACGGTGTAGCCCATGGCTGCACTCGCCGCCACCGAACCGCCCAGGTAACCGAACAGGCCAGTAAAACCCGCCGCAGTACCGGCAGCTTTCTTCGGTGCCAGCTCCAATGCCTGCAGGCCGATCAGCATCACCGGGCCGTAGATCAAGAAGCCGATGGAGAACAGCGCGATCATGTCGATCATCGGGTTGCCCGGCGGGTTGAGCCAGTACACCAGGGTCGCCACGGTCACCAGGGCCATGAACACCACGCCGGTCAGGCCGCGGTTGCCACGGAAGATCTTGTCCGACATCCAGCCACACAGCAGCGTGCCCGGAATGCCCGCCCACTCGTAGAAGAAGTACGCCCACGAGGTTTTATCCACGTCGAAGTGCTTGGCTTCCTTGAGGTAGGTCGGCGCCCAGTCCAGCACGCCGTAGCGCAGCAGGTAGACGAACACGTTGGCGAAGGCGATGTACCACAGCATTTTGTTGCGCAGCACGTACTTGACGAAGATTTCCTTGGCGCTGAACTCTTCTTCGTGGCTGGCGTTGTAGCCTTCCGGGTAGTCGTTCTTGTATTGCTCGATCGGCGGCAGGCCCACCGACTGCGGGGTATCGCGCATGGTGATGAAGGCAAACGCCGCCACCAGCAAGGCAACGGTGGCCGGCACGTAGAACGCCGCATGCCAGTCGTTGAACCACGCCATGCCGAGCAAGAACAGCGGGCCGATCAGGCCACCACCGACGTTATGCGCCACGTTCCATACCGACACCACGCCGCCGCGTTCTTTCTGCGACCACCAGTGCACCATGGTCCGCCCGCTCGGCGGCCAGCCCATGCCTTGGGCCCAACCGTTGATGAACAGCAAAATGAACATCATGGTCACGCTGGACGTTGCCCAAGGTGCGAAACCGAAAATGAACATCACCCCCGCCGACACCAGCAGGCCGAAGGTCAGGAAGTAGCGCGGGTTGGAGCGGTCGGACACCAGGCCCATGAGGAACTTGGACAAGCCGTATGCAATTGCGATGGCCGACATCGCCAGGCCCAGTTCGCCACGGGTATAACCCTCGTCGATCAAGTAGGGCATGGCCAGGGAGAAGTTTTTGCGCAGCAGGTAGTACCCGGCGTAACCGAAGAAAATACCCGCGAAGATCTGCCAGCGCAGGCGTCGGTAGGTACTGTCTATTTTTTCTTCAGGCAGGGGCGCCTGGTGTGCGGCAGGACGAAAGAAAGCAAACATTCAAGAGCTCCAAATTTCTTGTTTTGACTGCGGATGCGAATGTTACAGTTTCGTTACCGAAAATAGCATCGCCTCTTATCTGCAAGCACAAGAAATGAGAGCAATCGCATGTTCTTTTACGAACATGTCGCTTAGGGGTAATTCGAGGACGTTTTTTAACGCAGTGATGCGATATCGCCGGGGAGCAGATGCTCTTGGACTTTCTGGCTGCGGGACTCGATCAGTTGGCCCTGCTCATCAAAGCGCAACACGATCAGCCAGTCATACACGCTTTCCGGCCATTTCGGCAGGCCGGTCAAGGCTGGGCCGTCTCCGCCGAACGCGGCGATCAACTTATCGATATGCCCATGGTGCCAGGCGATCAGCACAGTTTGCGCCTGGTTGGACTTGCGCAACGATTTAACCAGCTTCTCGACTTCATTGTCGGCATACGGCTGCTCGATGGGCAGTTGCAGGCGTTGGGACAACGGGGTGAGGGTCAGGCGCGGGCGTGAACTGTCCTTGCTGTCGCTGGTTGCGATCAACCGTTGCGGTACCACAGAGACGCCATTGAGTTGCAGCGGGTCGAAATAACTCGCATACGCCGCTGCGCGCTGTTCGCCACGGGCATTGAGCAGCGGGCCTTGGGCGGGTTTTTCGGCGTGGCGCACGATCAACACTGTGACATTGCTGAGGCCGAGGGCTTCGTCCTTTTTATGGGCACATGCTTGTACCGACAGCAGCATCAACATGCCCAACAGCAACGTCTTGACCATAACCCTTCCTGCCTGTGAATAAGTGCCTGGGCGCGATCATGCACCCAGGCACTGCGTGGGCAAAATGAAACTACGGTCAGCGTAGCTGAACCACCACTTTGCCGACGGCTTTGCGTTGGCCGAGGTCGTTGATCGCCTGGGCGGCGTGTTCCAGCGGGTAAACCTGCGACACCAGCGGCTTCAACTTGCCTTCGGCAAACCAGCCAAACAGCTGTGCGAAGTTTGCCGCATTGTCCTGGGGCTGGCGCTGGGCGAACGAGCCCCAGAACACGCCCACCACCGCCGCACCCTTGAGCAACGCCAGGTTCACGGGCAGGTCCGGGATGCGCCCACTGGCAAACCCGACCACCAGCAAGCGCCCATTCCAGGCGATGCTGCGGATGGCCTGGTCAAACAAGTCGCCACCCACCGGGTCATAGATCACATCGGCGCCGTTGCCGTCGGTGAGGCGCTTGATCTCGTCTTTCAGGTTGGTTTCGCTGTAGTTGATCAACTCGTCGGCACCGGCCGCCTTGGCCACTGCGAGTTTGTCGGCACTGCTGGCGGCGGCAATCACGCGGGCGCCCATGGCCTTGCCGATTTCCACGGCAGCCAGGCCCACGCCGCCCGAGGCGCCGAGTACCAGCAGGGTTTCGCCGGGTTGCAGATTGGCGCGTTGTTTCAGCGCGTGCATGGAGGTGCCGTAGGTCATGCTGAAGGCGGCGGCGGTGTTGAAGTCCATGCTAGGCGGGATCGGCAGCACGTTATAGCCCGGTACTGCGACCTGCTCGGCAAAGCTGCCCCAGCCGGTCAGGGCCATGACCCGGTCACCGACTTTCAGGTGGCTGACCTTTTCGCCCACTTCACGGATCACGCCCGCAGCCTCGCCACCGGGCGAGAACGGGAAAGGGGGCTTGAACTGATACTTGCCCTCGATAATCAGCGTGTCGGGAAAGTTGACCCCGGCGGCATGCACGTCCAGCAGGATTTCGTTCTTCTTGATCGCTGGGCTCTCGATCTCTTCCAGCACCAGGGTTTCGGCGGGGCCGAAGGCTTTGCACAGCACAGCTTTCATCGGACTATTCCTTTTGGTGTCGTGGCCGATAAGTGTAGGAGGGTACGCTCGTGGGTCAACGAGCATGCCCAGGCCTGATAAGCCGCCATAAGCTTGTGCTCAGCCTTGCTAGCGTTATGCTACCGGGCAACCGAATTTGAGGAATGAACTGTGAAAGCGTGGATCCTGTTGATGCTGGCCCTGACCTTGCCGATGGCAGCCCAGGCCGAAGAAGCCAAAGAAGGCGAGGCGCCGAAGATCAGCTATATCAGCCTCAGCCCGCCGTTCGTGGGTAATTACGGCCTGGACGGCACGGCGAAACTCAAGGTGTTCAAGGCCGACATCGCCCTGCGTGTGACCGGTCCCGAAGCCGCTGCCGCCGTCAAAGCCAACGACGCGTTGATCCGCAATCAACTGGTGGCGCTATTCACCCAGCAGACCAACGAGACCATGAGCACCGTTGAGGGTAAGGAAAAACTGCGCCAGGAAGCCCTGAAGCAGACTCAGCAAGTGATGAACGACGAAACCGGCAAGCCGGTGGTGGAAGACCTGCTGTTCAACAACCTGATCATCCAATAATCGCAGCGCGCCCATCGCGGGCAAGCCCGCTCCCACAATTGGAATGCAGTTCCCTGTGGGAGCGGGCTTGCCCGCGATGGCGGCGGTACAGTCACCTCAGGACGCCAGACTTTTCCTGAACCGCGCCAACGCCACCAAGAAAAACACCAACCCAATCCCCGCCAGCGCCAGCAAGTCCGGCCACACCACGCTCACCCCAGCATCCCGAAACAGAATCGCCGCGCTCAGGCTCACAAAGTGCGTCGACGGCGACCCCTGCATCACCCACTGCAACCATTCGGGCATGCTGTCGAGCGGTGTACTGCCGCCTGACAACAGCAGCATCGGGATGATCACCGGGATCGCCAGCAAGCCGAACTGCGGCGTCGAACGCGCCAGCGTCGCGAGGAATATCCCCAAGGCCGTACTGGCAAACAGATACAGCGCCGTCACAAACAGGAACAGACTCAGCGACCCCGCCAGCGGCACGCCAAGCAACCCCTTCACCACCACTTCCAACGACAGCCAGGTACACAGCACCACCACCAGCATGTTGCTCCAGATTTTCGCCAGCATGATCTCGAGCGCAGTCAGCGGCAGCACCAGCAAGTGATCGAGGGTGCCGTGCTCACGCTCGCGCAGCAGTGCGGTGCCGGTGAGCACGATGGCGAGGATGGTGATGTTGTTGACGATCTGGATCACCGCCAGGAACCAGCCGCCCTCCAGGTTGGTGTTGAACAGTGCGCGGGTGGTGAGCAGGGCGGGCGTGTTGCTGGCGGCGTCAGTTTGCCCGCTGTAACTGAGCAACTCGCGCTGGAAAATCCGCCCGATATAGCCTGCGCCCATAAACGCTTGGCTCATCGCCGTCGCGTCCACGTTCACCTGCACGCCGGGCTGGCGGCCAGCCAGCAAGTCAGCCTGGAAGTTCGCCGGCACGTTGATCACGAAGGTGTACTCGCCGCTGTCCATGACCTTGTCCAACTGGTCATAGGCCAAGGGCGCTGGCGCTTGAAACTCAGGCGGTTGCAGGGCTTCGGCCATTTGCCGCGAGAGTGCACTGTGGTCTTCATCGACAAACGCCACGCTGGCGTTGTGCACCCCGATCACCGAGCCGGCCGCAGGCATATAGATGGCCACGGTGAATGCGTAGAACAGAAACAGCAGCAGAACGCTGTCATGGCGAAGGCTGGTCAGTTCCTTGAGACCCAGCCGCAGGATGTGCGCGAACTTATGCATCAGGCCTCCTGCTTCTTGAGCATGATCAGGCTCAGCCCGGTGAACCCGATGAAGAACCCGAACAGCGCCAGGCACTGCGGCCACAGTTGGCGCAGGTCCAGGGCCTTGGTGAAAGTGCCCACTGCAATATCCAGGAAGTGCCCCGCCGGAAACAGCGTGCCCATCAATGCGGCTGCGCCTTCCAGTGACGAGCGCGGCACGATCAGCCCGGAGAACTGGATGGTCGGCAGGCTGGTGATGATCATGGTGCCGAGGATCGCCGCGATCTGCGTGCGGGTGAACGCGGAAATCAGCAGGCCCATGCTGGTGGTGGCCAGCACGTACAGCAGGCCGCCAAATGCCAGCGTCACACCGCTGCCCTTGAACGGCACACCGAACAACCAGCGGTTCATCGCCACCAGCAGTGCCAGGTTGACCAGGCTGACGGCTAGATATGGCGCCTGTTTACCCAGCAGGAATTCCAGGCGCGTCAGCGGCGTGGCGTAGAAGTTGGTGATCGACCCCAGCTCCTTCTCACGCACGATGCCCAGCGCGGTGAGCATTGCCGGGATAAACGCCAGGATCAGCGCCATAACCCCTGGGCCGATGGCGTTGACGCTGACCACGTCCTGGTTGTAGCGAAAGCGTGTTTCCAGCTTGGCCGCAGCCTGGTTGTTCTGTGGCCGGCTGCTCAATTCGGCCAACTGCTGAAGATTGCCCTGGTGCACGGCCTCCACATAATTACGGCTGGTCTCTGCGCGAAACGGCATGCCGCCATCGAGCCACGCAGCCACGGTGGGTTGGCGCCCGGCGTACAGGTCACGGCCAAAGCCTGGCGGAATCTCCAAGGCCAGTTTGATCTCCGAGCGCTGCAAGCGCCGGTGCAGTTCGTTGGCGTCGCGGATGGCCGGTTGCTCGGCGAAATAACGTGAGCTGCGAAAGGCTTCCAGGTAGGCGCGGCTTTGCGGGCTCTGGTCCTGGTCGTACACGGCGAAGGCGAGCTTTTCCACATCCAGGGAAATGCCGTAGCCAAAAATCACCATCATGAACAGCGCCCCAAGCAGAGCGAAGGCCATGCGCACTTTGTCCCGCAGCAGTTCCTTGCTTTCGCGGCTGGCCACGGCCAACAAACGGGCCACGCTGAAACCGCGCTTGCTCACCGGCGGTGCGGTCGCTTCGCTGACGGTAGCTGTGGGCTCGCTGGGCTCGGGCTCGCCTTGGGCCTGTTCCAGGCAGGTGACGAATGCCGCCTCAAGCGTATCGCCATGGAATTGCTGTTGCAGCGCGTCCGGTGTGTCGCAGGCCAGTACCTTGCCCGCGTGCATCAGGGAGATACGGTCGCAGCGCTGGGCTTCGTTCATAAAGTGGGTGGACAGGAAGATCGTCACGCCTTGTTCGCGGGACAGCTCGATCAGCAGCCGCCAGAAGTCATCCCGCGCTGCCGGGTCCACGCCCGAGGTGGGCTCATCGAGGATCAACACTTCCGGGCGATGCAGCACCGCCACGGCCAGTGACAAACGCTGGCGCAGGCCGAGGGGCAACTCGCCAGAGGGTTGTTCGGCGACCTCACCGAGGTCGAAGCGCTGGATCAGTTCATCAATGCGCGGGCCGCTGTCGGCCTTGGGCAAGTCGAACAGTTGCGCATGCAGCACCAGGTTCTGGCGCACGCTGAGCTCGCCATACAGCGAGAAGCTTTGCGACATGAAACCCACGCGCTTGCGGGTGGCCAGGTCCTTGGCGTTCACCGGATTGCCCAGCAGCTTTGCGCTGCCCTCCGTGGCCGGCATGAGGCCAGTGAGCACCTTCATGGTGGTGGTCTTGCCGCAGCCGTTGGAGCCGAGGAAGCCAAAAATCTCGCCTCGGCCAATGGCGAAGCTGACCTTGTTGACCGCTGTGAAATCGCCAAAGCGCAGGGTCAGGTCGTGGGCTTCGATGGCGATATCGGTGGTGTCGTTTTCACGCGGCGGGATCACCAGCGGCTGGTTGTTGTGGGCGCTGTCACCCTGGAAGTGGGTGAACGCTTCATCCAGTTTGCCACTGGGTGTTACCGCTGCCAGTTCACTGCTCAGGCCGTCGGCGATCAGTTTGCCGCGGTCGAGCATCAGGCAGTGTTCGAATTGCTCAGCCTCTTCCATGTAGGCGGTCGCCACCAGCAGCGTCAGTTGCGGGCGTTCCTGGCGTACGCTTTCTACCAGCTCCCAGAAGCGCCGGCGTGACAGAGGGTCGACGCCGGTGGTGGGCTCATCGAGGATCAACAGGTCCGGGTCGTGGATCAGTGCGCAGCACAGGCCGAGTTTTTGTTTCATGCCGCCGGAAAGCTTGCCCGCCGGGCGTTCGGCAAAGCGGGCGAGGTCGGTGGCCAGCAGCAGGTTGTGCATGCGCTGGTCACAGTCGTCCTTCGACAAACCAAACAGCGTGGCGAAGAAGCGGATGTTTTCGCTGATGGACAGTTCGGGGTACAGGTTGCCGCCCAGGCCTTGCGGCATGAAGGCGATGCGCGGGTACAGGCTGTTGCGGTGGCGGCGGTCGTCGATGGCGCCGCCCAGCACATCCAGTTGGCCGTCCTGCAGCTTTTTAACTCCGGCGATCAACCCCAGCAGGCTCGATTTGCCCGCGCCATCCGGACCGATCAACCCGCAGCGCGTGCCGGCCGGCAGGCTGAAACTGATGTCGAGCAGTGCCTGTTGCTTGCCGTAGCGGTGGTTGATCCCGGTGGCGTGCAGCGCCAGGCCGGTCATTGCAGGTTGGCCGGCCAGTCGATGTCAGCCGTGCGCACGTAGCCAGCGCCGGGCATGCCGGGTTTGGCTTGGGGCACGGCGCTGGGTTGGGTCAGCCGCAGTTTGACGCGGAACACCAGTTTCTGGCGTTCGTCGCGGGTTTCTACTTCTTTAGGGGTGAACTGCGATTTGGCGGCGACAAAGCTGATCTTGGCCGGCAGCGGCTGTTGGGGCAGGGCGTCGAGCAGGATGCGCGCGTCGCTGCCAACCGTCAGGCGACCGGTGACGGAGGCGGGCAAGTAGAGGTTCATGTACTGGTCATTGGGGTCGATCAGCAGCAGCACGCGTCCACCGGCGCCGAGTACTTCGCCGGGCTCGGCCAAGCGTAGTTGGATGATCCCGTCGATAGGCGCGCGCAGGCTGCTGTCGTCGATTTCGCTGGTGAGTTGGGCCACTTGGGCCTGGGCCGCACCGATGGTGGCTTTTACCGAGTTGACCTGGGCTTGCGCGGCGATCACGGCGGCGTTGCCGGTGTTCTGCCGCGCCTGTTGCTGATCGATCAACTGGGTGCTGGCGAAGCCGCGCTTGTACAGCTCCTGGGTGCGCTTGAGTTCCTGGTTGGCCAGCAGTTGCTCACTCTGGCGCAGTTGCACGTTGGCTTCGGCGGCGGCGAAGTTTTCCTTGGCGCGCAGCACTTCGGCTTCGGCCTGGGCGCGCTGGGCTTCCAGGGTGCGGGTGTCCATGCGTGCGAGCAGTTGGCCCTTGAGTACCTTGTCGCCTTCGTCCACGCGCACGTCCGCCAGACGCCCGGGGATCTTGGCGGCGATCTGCACTTCGGTGGATTCCAGGCGGCCATTGCCCATGCTCAGGCCTTCGGGCAGGCGATCCTGGGTGGAGCGCCAGTAACCGAAGCCGCCGGCACCCAGCAACAGGGCGATCAATGCGAAGGCGAAAAGGCGTGAGGCGTGGTGGTTCGTCGACATGGCGGCTTCCTGCGGCATTAGCGTCCTAGTTTGACCGCTCAGCGCCCGAAGGCGGTTGATGCCGGTCAAATGAAGCGCAAGCCTAACCCGACTGGCGCACAGATGCATGCGTCAGGCGCGTGACCGTCGGGTTCTGTCGTTGTTAACGCAGGGCGAGTACCGCCGCCCACTGCTCTGCGGTCACCGGCATCACCGAGAGCCGGCTGCCTTTTTGCACCAGGGGCAGCTCGGCGAGTGCCGTTTGTTGTTTCAGGTAGCCCAGGCCCAGCACCTTGGGGAAGGTTGCAACGTGGGCCACATCGATGGCGCTCCACGGGTTTTTCTCTGGGCTGGCCTTGGCGTCGAAATAGTGGCTTTGCGGCTCCAGGGCGGTGGGGTCCGGGTACGCCGCCTTGATGATTTTTCCGATGCCGGCGATACCGGGCTCCGGGCAGCTGGAGTGGTAGAAGAAAAACTCGTCACCTTCGGCCATGGCCCGCAAAAAGTTGCGCGCCTGATAATTGCGTACCCCGTCCCAACGGGCTTCGCCAAGCTTTTCCAGGCCCTTGATCGAGAGTTCGTCGGGCTCGGATTTCATCAGCCAGTAGGCCATTTTTGGGCTCCTGAAAAAGGCAGTGGGCAAGTTGTCTGGCAATTTGATGACAAACCGACAGTCGGTTGGCGCCAAGGTTTGCGTGTTGGTTCACGTTACCGCAGAATGCCGGCTTTTAAAGCTTGACGCAGCTGCAACGGACTACTTTGGAACGTTGTTGTCATCGTGTACGAGGTGCCTGAAGGGGGGCAATCGATGCAACGTAAACCGGATTTACTATGGATTTTGGTTATTTTGTTTGGTCTGGGCGTCGTGACCACCGGGTATGCGCAAAGCTTGTGGTCGAACAAGACCGATGCGCCGGTCGAACTGGCTCAGCAGCAGCCGCAACCGTTCAAGCGTTAACCCTTCTTCAAGACGCCGCTTTTTCCAGCGGCGTTTGCGCGACATACCACTGCTTATCGGTGACGGTGCCTGCCAACGGCACATCCCAGCTCGCCTGTACCAGCCGTTCGACTTTCTGACATTCATGAGCCAGGCCCAATAGCGTCGGCTTGCGCCAGCTTTGGCGACGCGCCAGGTAAGCGAGGCTGCGATCGTAGAAACCGCCGCCCATCCCTAAGCGTCCGCCCGCATCATCGAACCCCACCAATGGCAGCAGCACCAGGTCCAGCGCCCACACCTTGCGTTGCTGGCTGATATTGACCCGCGGTTCCAGGATACGAAAACGATTGTGCAGCAGCTTTTCCCCCGGCCGCACGCGTTGGAACACCATCTTGGTCCGTGGCCAGGCGCTGAGCACCGGCAGGTAGGTGGCCTTGCCCCGGCGCTGGGCAGCACGCAGCAGCAGGCGCGGATCGATTTCACCGTCCGTCGGTAGATACAGGGAAATGTGTTTGGCCCGGCGAAACAGCGGGTGCTGTGCCAGTTGCCGATACAGGCCCAGGGCGGCCCGGCGCTGCTCGCTCGGCGTGAGTGCACGGCGGGCTTTGCGCAACATGCGTCGAAGTTGCGGACGGGAAAGCGGCGCAGGTTCGGTCATGGTTTTTCGGCTCATAAAACAATGCCAGTCCTAAGACTGGCATTGAGTTTGGGAATTCAGGCTCCCCGACAGAGCCGCTGTCGACTTAGCCCTTGAACCCGAAAGTTCAAGGTGGAAGAAGCAGTAGGCTTTAAGGCTTTCCGTCTAGCGGACATGCACACCAGCCCAACGTGCAACTTCCAGGGTAGTGCGAATCGGCTCAGGGACATCGCCGACTGGCAAACACGCCAGGGAGTGGGGCGAGTATACCTTAAACAGTCGCGGCAATCAGCCCTTGGGTGCGTCTGAATCGCTGGAAAGCACCAAGTCCACACGTTCCAGCAGGTCGCGCACCTGCTCGCGCGTCGAGCCGCTGGCCTGTACGTCAGGGCGCTCCTGCTTATGCAGCAAATCGTGGGTGATATTCAGCGCGGCCATCACGGCGATACGGTCGGCACCGATCACTTTGCCGCTGCTGCGGATTTCACGCATCTTGCCATCCAGGTAACGGGCGGCGCTCACCAGGTTGTTGCGCTCTTCCTGGGGACAGATGATCGAATACTCTTTGTCGAGGATCTGCACGGTGACGCTATTGCTTGAACTCATGAGTCTTGCTCCAGGGCCTTCAGGCGCGAAATCATCGATTCGACCTTACGCCGGGCGATTTCGTTTTTTTCAATGAGGTGAGCGCGTTCCTCGCGCCAGGTCTTTTCCTGAGCTAATAGGAGTCCGTTTTGACTCTTAAGTTGCTCGACCCGAGTAATTAGCAATTCGAGTCTGGCCATCAGCGCTTGCAGGTCGGTGTCTTCCATTGGGTTCCACTGGATTTGTCTGATGAATGGCAACTTCAGGATAAACGATCTGACGCCCTTGATAGTCTTGGTACGTCTGCCGGTGCTAGGATACAGCGCTCCATTCTAGACATTGCGCCGTCTGGCGCCTAGCTCACCATGCCCATTCAGAACTCCCCGTACGACGCTTTTTCCAAACTGCTGAGCACCAGCGGCCACCCATGCTCGCCTGCCGAACTGCACGGCGTGTTGCTGGGCCGCAGCTGCACCGGCGTTGGCTTTGATGCCGACAACTGGCTGGCCGATGTGGCCGAGCTGCTGGAAAAAGAACCCGAAGACAACGTGCGCAACGCGCTGATCGGCCTGCAGGAAATGGTCAAGGGCGAGCTGACCGGTGATGACGTCACCGTAGTCCTGCTGCTGCCGACCGATGACGCGCCGCTCACCGAGCGTGCCGCCGCCCTGGGCCAATGGTGCCAGGGTTTCCTCCACGGTTTCGGCGTGAATGCCGGCGGCCTGGAACTGAGCACCGACGCCAAGGAAGTGCTGCAGGACCTGGCAGCGATCTCCCAGGTGCAAGACGCCCTGGAAGAGTCCGAAGACGGTGAAGGCGACTACATGGAAGTCATGGAATACCTGCGCGTTGCGCCGCTGCTACTGTTCACCGAGACGCGCAAGTCCGCTGAACCTGCTGCGCCAAAGCCGTCGCTGCACTAAGTAAGGAAGCCCATCTGCCCATGATTCATATCCCCAGAGCGGAATACACCCGGCGTCGCAAGGCGCTCATGGCGCAGATGGAACCCAACAGCATCGCGATCCTGCCGGCCGCCGCCGTGGCGATCCGCAACCGTGATGTGGAGCACGTGTACCGTCAGGACAGCGACTTCCAGTACCTGAGCGGCTTCCCGGAACCGGAAGCGGTGATCGTGCTGATGCCCGGCCGCCTGCACGGCGAGTACGTGCTGTTTTGCCGCGAACGCAACGCCGAGCGCGAACTATGGGACGGCTTGCGCGCCGGTACCGAAGGCGCGATCCGCGACTTTGGCGCCGACGACGCATTTCCCATCACCGATATCGACGACATCCTGCCCGGCCTCATCGAAGGCCGCGACCGGGTGTATTCGGCCATGGGCAGCAATGCCGAATTTGACCGTCACCTGATGGAGTGGATCAACGTGATCCGCTCTAAGGCGCACCTTGGCGCCCAGCCACCGAACGAATTCGTTGCCCTGGATCATCTGCTGCACGACATGCGCCTGTATAAATCGGCGGCAGAAGTGAAGGTGATGCGCGAGGCTGCGCGAATCTCCTGCGCCGCCCATGTACGGGCGATGCAGGCCAGTCGTGCGGGGTTGCATGAGTTCAGCCTGGAAGCCGAGCTGGACTACGAATTTCGCAAGGGCGGCGCGAAAATGCCGGCCTACGGCTCCATTGTCGCCGCCGGACGCAACAGCTGCATCCTGCATTACCAGCAGAATGACGCGGTGCTCAAGGACGGTGACCTGGTGCTGATCGACGCCGGTTGTGAGATCGACTGCTATGCCAGCGATATCACCCGCACCTGGCCGGTCAACGGCAGGTTTTCGCCGGAGCAGAAGGCGATCTATGAAATTGTGCTGGCTTCCCAGGAAGCCGCCTTTGCCGAGATCGCCCCGGACAAGCATTGGAACCAGGCTCACGAAGCGACGGTGCAAGTCATCACCGCCGGGCTGGTCAAGCTGGGTTTGTTGCAGGGCGACGTCGACGAGTTGATCGCCAACGAAGCCTACAAAGCCTTCTACATGCACCGCGCCGGCCACTGGCTGGGCATGGATGTGCATGATGTGGGCGAGTACAAGGTGGGCGGTGAATGGCGGGTGCTGGAAGTGGGCATGGCGTTGACCGTGGAGCCGGGCATCTACATCGCACCGGACAACCAGAACGTGGCAAAGAAATGGCGTGGCATTGGCGTACGCATCGAGGACGACGTGGTAGTGACCAAGCAAGGCTGTGAAATCCTGACCAGCGGTGTACCCAAGGCGGTCGCCGAGATCGAAGCGCTGATGGCGGCTGCCCGATGAGCCGGGTCAATCTGGCCATTATCGGTGGCGGCCTGGTAGGCGCCAGCCTGGCGCTGGCGTTGCAGGCCGGGGCCAAGGCCCGGGGCTGGAAGATCGTGCTGATCGAGCCGTTCGCCCCGGGTGACAGCTACCAACCGAGCTACGATGCACGCTCGTCGGCGCTGTCCTACGGCGCCCAGCAGATTTATCAGCGCCTGGGCCTGTGGCAGGCCATCTCCCACCGCGCCGAGCCGATCAAGCAGATTCACGTGTCGGACCGTGGGCGTTTCTCCACCGCACGGTTGTCTGCCATGGAAGAGGGCGTGCCGGCCCTGGGTTATGTGGTGGAAAACGCCTGGCTCGGCCAATGCCTGTGGCAGGGCCTGGACAAGGACGTGGTCAGTTGGCGCTGCCCGGCCGAGGTCACGCGCATGGAACCGCTGCCCGATGGCTACCGCCTGACCCTCAATGATGAAACCGTGCTGGAGTGCGACCTTGCTGTTCTGGCTGACGGCGGCCGCTCCGGCCTGCGCGAGCAACTGGGTATCGGCGTGAAAACCCGCCCGTACAACCAGAGCGCGCTGATCGCCAACATCACCCCGAGCGAAGCCCACAACGGCGAAGCCTTCGAGCGCTTCACCGATGAAGGCCCGATGGCGTTGCTGCCGCTGCCGGACAACCGTTGCGCACTGGTGTGGACGCGTATCGGCATGGACGCCCAGCGCCTGGCCAGCCTCGACGAGCGCGCCTTTCTCAGCGAATTGCAAAGCGTGTTCGGCTACCGCCTGGGCACGCTGAAACAAGTGGGTGCACGCCACCTGTATCCGCTGACCCTGGTGGAAGCCGAAGAACAAGTACGCTCGCACCTGGCGATCCTCGGCAACGCCGCCCACAGCCTGCACCCGATTGCCGGACAGGGTTTCAACCTGTCCCTGCGCGATGCGAATGCCTTGGCCGAGGCCCTGCTGGCCGGGCCTGCGGTGCCCGGCGACTTGGCAACGCTGCAAAGCTATCGCGAGCGCCAGCGCCTCGACCAAAAGCTGACGGTGGGTTTCTCCGACCAGGTCACACGGCTGTTTGGCAGCGCCCAACCGTTGGTCGCGCTAGGCCGTAACATGGGCCTGTTGGGCCTGGACTTGTTGCCGCCGGCCAAGCGTTGGTTCGCCCGTCAGGCCATGGGCCTGGGCACGCGCCCCGATGCGTAACTGGCTGACCCAGCGCTTGGGCAAGGCGCGGTTGTTGCGTTGGTTCCTGAGCTTGTACCCGCCGTACCTCGGCGCGGGCGTGCGGGTACAGGAACTCAGTGCGGATTTTCGCCATGTGAAAGTGCGCATGGGCCTGGGCTGGTACAACCGCAATTACGTCGGCACGCAGTTTGGCGGCAGCCTGTATTCGATGGTCGACCCGTTCTACATGCTGCTGTTGATGGAGAACCTGGGGCGCGACTACATCGTCTGGGACAAGGCCGCGAGCATTGATTTCATTTCGCCGGGCAGAGGCCCGGTGTACGCCGAATTTTCTATCGACGATGCCTTGTTGGACGAGATTCGCAGGCAGACCGAAGGTGGTGACAAGTACCTTCCCCACCTCAAGGTACAGATTCATGACGGCTCCGGCACCCTGGTGGCGCGTGTCGACAAAACCCTTTACGTGCGGCGCAAGCCGCCAGCGAGACAGGCTTAAAGCATGGACATGCGCGCAGATGTGCTGATTGTCGGGGCCGGAATGGTCGGAAGCGCCTTGGCGCTGGCGTTGCAGGGCAGTGGCCTGCAGGTGCTGCTGCTCGACGGCAGCCCGCTGAGCGTCAAGCCGTTCGACCATGACGCAGCGTTCGAACCCCGCGTAAGCGCCTTGTCGGCCGCCAGCCAGCGCATCCTGGAGCGTCTTGGCGTGTGGGACGGCATCGTCGAGCGGCGCGCCAGCCCGTACGGCGAAATGCAAGTGTGGGACGGCAGCGGCACTGGGCAGATCCACTTTTCGGCCGCCAGTGTGCACGCCGAAGTGCTTGGGCATATCGTTGAGAACCGCGTGGTTCAGGACGCCTTGCTTGATCGCCTGCACGACTGTGACCTAGGCCTGCTGGCCAACGCACGCCTGGAGCAGATGCGCCGCTCCGGCGACGACTGGCTGCTGACCCTGGCCGATGGCCGCAAGCTGCGTGCGCCGCTGGTGGTGGCGGCCGACGGCGCCAACTCCGCCGTGCGCCGCCTGACCGGCACCGCAACCCGCGAATGGGATTACTTGCATAACGCCATCGTCACCAGCGTGCGCAGCAGCCAGCCGCACCAGCGCACGGCCTGGCAGAGGTTTACCGACACCGGCCCGCTGGCGTTTTTGCCGCTGGTGCGCGATGGGCAGGAAGATTGGTGTTCGATCGTCTGGTCGACCACGCCGGCTGAGTCGGAGCGCTTGATGGCGCTGGATGATGAACGCTTCTGCCGTGAACTGGAACGCGCCTTTGAAGGCCGACTGGGAACTGTGCTCAGCGCCGATCCACGTGTTTGCGTGCCATTGCGTCAACGACACGCCAAGCGCTACGTGGCCGAAGGCCTTGCGTTGATCGGGGATGCCGCTCACGTGATCCACCCGTTGGCTGGGCAGGGCGTAAACCTGGGCTTCCTGGATGCGGCGACCTTGGCCGAGGTGCTGTTGTCGGCAGCCGAACGCGGCGAGCGCATGGCGGATGTGAAAGTACTGAGCCGCTACGAGCGCCGACGCATGCCCCACAACCTGGCCTTGATGGCGGCGATGGAGGGCTTTGAACGACTGTTCCAGGCCGACCAATTGCCACTGCGCTGGTTGCGCAATGCCGGCTTGAAACTGGTCGACCAGATGCCCGAAGCCAAGGCGGTGTTCGTGCGACAAGCCCTCGGCCTGTCTGGCGATCTCCCTGAGCTCGCCAAACCCTGAGCATGAGTCTCCACACAACCTGTAGTGAGCGGGCTTGTCCCGCGCTGGGTGGCGAAGCCGCCCTAACCAGAACGCCGCGGTGCTTCAGAAAAACCTAGGTGCTTGGTTGTGGGGCGGCTTCGCCACCCAGCGCGGGACAAGCCCGCTCACTACAGGTGCGCTTTTGCCGTTGACAGAGGTGTAGATAGTTTCAGCACAAATCATAGCTATGCAACATCTGGTAACGCCTCCACCGAGCGTTACCAAATGTGAGTCCTTATCATTTGCTCTCTTTTTGCAAATGAGAGACCGCACCCATGTTGGCACCCAAGCGCCTCCTGACTGCCCTGGCACTCACCCTTATCGGCAGCACCACCGCACAGGCGGCCGACGAAGTCGTGGTCTACTCATCGCGCATCGACGAACTGATCAAGCCGGTATTCGACGCCTACACCCAGAAGACCGGCGTTCAGATCAAGTTCATCACCGACAAGGAAGCCCCGCTGATGCAGCGCATCAAGGCCGAGGGCGAAAACGCCACCGCCGACCTGCTGCTCACCGTCGATGCCGGCAACCTGTGGCAGGCCGAGCAAATGGGCATCCTGCAACCGTTCACCTCCCCGGTGATTGACAAGAATATTCCCCTGCAATATCGCTCCTCGAGCCACGCCTGGACCGGCTTGAGCCTACGCGCGCGCACCATCGCCTATTCCACCGATCGCGTAAAACCGGGTGACCTCACCACCTACGAAGCGCTGGCCGACAAACAGTGGGAAGGCCGCCTGTGCCTGCGTACCGCGAAGAAGGTCTACAACCAGTCGCTGACCGCCACCCTGATCGAAACCCATGGCGCGGCCAAGACCGAAGAAATCGTCAAGGGATGGGTCAACAACCTGTCTACCGATGTGTTCTCCGATGACATCGCCGTGCTGGAAGCGATCAACGCCGGGCAGTGCGACGTGGGCATCGTCAATACCTACTACTACGGCCGTTTGCACAAGCAGAACCCAAACCTGGCAGTGAAGCTGTTCTGGCCGAACCAGGGCGACCGTGGCGTGCATGTGAACCTGTCGGGCATCGGCCTGACGAAGAATGCGCCGCACCCGGAAGCGGCCAAGGCATTGGTGGAGTGGATGACCACGCCTGAGGCGCAGAAGATCTTTGCCGATGTGAACCAGGAGTTCCCGGCCAACCCTGCCGTACCGCCGTCAGCCGAAGTGGCGACGTGGGGCAAGTTCGTGGCAGACACCCTGCCGGTGGAAGTGGCGGGTAAGCGCCAGGCCGAGGCGATCCGCTTGATGGATCGGGCCGGCTGGAACTGACACACTTTTAGAAAATATGGCAGTTCAAGTGTGGGAGCTGGCTTGCCTGCGATCCAGTCACCTCGGTGTATCAGTGATACCCAGGTGATGCATCGCAGGCAAGCCAGCTCCCACATTAGTTAGCAGTGACTTCGAAATCTTCATTTGCCTGAGAGTTTTTCCTTGGCCCACCCCGCCCAACGCCGCTGGTACCTGCCGGTGTTCACCGTCGCCGCCCTGGTGCTACTGCCGCTGAGCGTGCTGCTGCTGTCCTGGCAAAGCATCGATGCGCAAATCTGGTCCCATCTCTGGGAAACCCAGATGCCACGCTTGCTGGGCAACACCGTGACGCTGGTGTTGGGCGTGGGCGTCGGCGTGACCTTGCTCGGCGTGAGCCTGGCCTGGCTTACCAGCCTCTGCGAATTCCCCGGGCGGCGCTGGCTCGATTGGGCGTTGATGCTGCCTTTTGCGATCCCTGCTTATGTACTGGCCTTTGTATTTGTCGGCCTGTTGGACTTTGCGGGCCCGGTGCAAACCCTGCTGCGTGAATGGTTTGGCACAGGCCTGCGTTTGCCACGTGTGCGCTCTACCAGCGGTGTGATCATCGTCTTGGTGCTGGTGTTTTATCCCTACGTCTACCTGCTGGCGCGTACCGCGTTCCTGGCTCAGGGCAAAGGCTTGATGGAAGCTGCGCGGGTGCTCGGGCAATCGCCGTGGCAGGCGTTCTGGCGCGTAGCCCTGCCGATGGCGCGGCCGGCGATTGGGGCGGGTGTGGCGCTGGCGTTGATGGAAACCCTGGCGGATTTCGGCGCGGTCTCGGTGTTCAATTTCGACACCTTCACCACCGCCATCTACAAGACCTGGTACGGCTTTTTCAGTCTGTCCAGCGCGGCCCAACTCGCCAGCCTGTTGCTTCTGGTGGTGATGCTGGTGCTGTATGGCGAGCGCCGCGCCCGTGGCGCCAGCCGTCCGAGCAATGAACGGCCACGGGGCAAGGCGTTGTATCACCTGCGCGGTTTCAAGGCGGCAGCGGCCAGCACTTGGTGCGGTTTGGTATTCGCCTGTGCCTTTGTCATCCCGATGCTGCAGCTGGTCGCCTGGTTCTGGCAACGTGGTCGCTTCGATCTGGATGAGCGCTATTCGGGCCTTATCCTCCACACCCTCTACCTGGGCGGTATTGCCGCGCTGATCACCGTCAGCGTGGCGCTGGTATTGGCGTTTGCCAACCGCCTGGCACCCACACGGGCAATCCGCTCTGGCATTAGCCTGGCCAACGTTGGTTACGCTTTGCCGGGTTCAGTGCTGGCGGTGTCGATCATGTTGGCATTCAGTTACTTGGATAGAGAGCTGGTAGTGCCGATGTCCGGTTGGCTCGGCGGCGCGGGTAAGCCGTTGCTGCTGGGCAGTCTGTCGGCGCTGGTGCTGGCGTATCTGGTGCGCTTCCTGGCGGTGGCCTATGGACCGCTGGAAAACAGCCTGGCGCGAATCCGCCCATCGTTGCCGGAGGCCGCGCGCAGCCTTGGTGTGAGCGGACCGCGACTGTTTTGCAAAGTGTATCTGCCGTTGTTGCTGCCGGGGACGCTGAGCGCAGCGCTGCTGGTCTTTGTCGATGTGCTCAAGGAAATGCCCGCAACCCTGCTGATGCGCCCGTTCGGCTGGGACACCCTGGCGGTTCGCATCTTTGAAATGACCAGTGAAGGCGAGTGGGCGCGGGCCTCATTGCCGGCGTTGACCCTGGTGTTGGTAGGCTTGCTGCCAGTGATCGGGCTGATTCGACGCTCCGCACGGCAAATCGGTTAGGTGCCAGTCCTACGGCTTGCGGCTACAATGCGCGGCATTCGGTGCGCTCCGTCTTTCGGATCGGGTTGCTGTAAGTGGCTGCAAGCCTTGTAAATCAAGGCGTCCAGCGCAAACAGCAACGCTGCGTACCTTCGCCAAGCCCGGAAGGAGAAACCCATGGGACAGCGTACGCCTCTGTATGACCTGCATCTCGCCCTCGGCGCGAAAATGGTCGATTTTGGCGGTTGGGATATGCCCCTGCATTACGGCTCTCAAGTTGAAGAACACCATCAGGTGCGACGCGACTGCGGGGTGTTCGATGTATCCCATATGACCGTGATCGATATCACAGGCCATCAGGCCAAGGAATGGCTCCAGCATTTGCTGGCCAATGATGTGGATCGCCTGCACAGCTGCGGCCGTGCGTTGTACAGTGCCATGCTCAACGAAAAGGGCGGCGTCGTGGATGACATGATCGTCTACCGCACCGACGCCGGTTACCGGCTGGTGGTCAATGCCGCCACCCGCGACCAGGACATGGCCTGGATGCAGGCGCAGCTGGATAACTACCAGGTGCAACTGCACGAGCGACCCGAGTTGGCGATGCTGGCCATTCAGGGACCCCATGCCCGGCAGAAGATCGCCGAGTTGGTCACCCAATCGCGCAGCACCCTGATTCACCAGCTCAAGCCTTTCGAGGGCCAGGTAGACGGTGACTGGTTTATCGCCCGCACCGGCTACACCGGTGAAGACGGCCTGGAAATTGTCCTGCCGGCTGATCAGGCGCCAGGCTTTTTCAACGATCTGGTGGGCGCGGGTATTTCGCCCATCGGTCTCGGCGCCCGCGACACCTTGCGTCTGGAAGCCGGAATGAACCTGTACGGCCAGGATATCCACCAGGAGGTTTCACCTCTGGCTGCCAATATGGCCTGGAGCATCGCGTGGGAACCTGCTGGGCGCAATTTCATCGGTCGCACTGCACTGGAAGCCGAACTGGCGGCGGGCGTGCAGTTCAAACTCGTAGGGTTGGTGCTGGAAGAGCGTGGGGTTTTACGCGCTCATCAGGTGGTTCGTATCGCCAATGTTGGCGAAGGAGAGATCACCAGTGGTAGTTTCTCTCCCACGCTGAGCAAATCCATTGCCTTGGCGCGCGTTCCGACGGCGACGGCCGACCGGGCCGAAGTGGAAATCCGCGGCAAGTGGTATCCGGTTCGGGTGGTCAAACCGACGTTCGTGCGCCATGGTAAAACCTTGATCTAACCTATTTCTGGCAGGCCAAAGGCCGCTGACATTTCTTCTTGAGGACACAGACTATGAGCGATATCCCTGCGGACCTGCGTTTTGCCGAAAGTCACGAATGGGCTCGTCTGGAAGCTGACGGCACCGTGACCGTCGGTATCTCCGACCATGCCCAGGAAGCGTTGGGTGATGTGGTGTTCGTTGAACTGACCGAAGTCGGCAACGTATTTGCTGCGGCTGATCAGGCCGGTGTGGTTGAGTCGGTGAAGGCTGCTTCGGATATCTACTCGCCAATTGCTGGCGAAGTGATTGCGGTCAACGATGCCCTGAGCGGCGAGCCTGAGCTGTTGAACTCCGACCCTTACGGTGCGTGGATCTTCAAGCTCAAGCCAAGCAACCCGGCTGACCTGGAAAAACTGCTGGATGCTGCTGGCTACAAAGCCGCCATCGGCGAATAAAGTAACCAGTGTGGGAGCTGGCTTGCCTGCGATAGCATCACCGGGGTGTGACTGATCCACCGAGGTGTCTGCATCGCAGGCAAGCCAGCTCCCACATTTGATTGTGGTGGTGCTTAACCTGCTTTCAGCACCGCTTTGACCGCCGCCACCGACCGCTCCACATCCGCCTCAGTCATCGCCGTAAACATCGGCAACGACACGATCAAACGCCCCACCTTCTCCGCCACCGGGAACATGCCTTCCTTGAACCCCTGTGCCCGATAAAGGCTCAGCATGTGGATCGGCGGGTAGTGATAGCCAATGCCGACGCCATGGGCCTGCATCTGCTCCATGAAAGTAGCGCGGGCGGGCAAGCCGTCCTGACGCTCCGGTAGCACCAGTTGAAAGAGGTGCCAGTTGCTGTTTTCGAAATCCGCCGGCGGCAGTTGTGCGCCGTATTGTTCTTCAAAATCGGCACCGAAGCATTTGAAGTAGTGACGCGCCAGGTTCTGGCGATGGGCAGTGATCTTCTCGATATGGGCAAACTGCCCCAGGCCGATGGCGGCGGCGATGTCCGTCATGTTGAACTTGCCACCCAGCACATCCACATCCAGGCCGTCGAAACCGGTGCGGGTCACGCCTTGCAGGCGATATTTCTCGGCCAGACGCGCTTCTTCGGCGTTGTTCAATACCAGGCAACCGCCTTCGGAGGAGGTGATGTTCTTGTTGGCCTGGAAACTGAACGACACGAAGTCGCCGGTGGCGCCGATGCGCTCGCCATCCCAGCTCGATCCCAATGCCTGGGCGGCGTCTTCGATGATGCGCAGGTTGTACTTGTTGGCCAGCGCGTAAAGCATCGGCATGTCCAGAGGCAGGCCGGCCAGGTACACCGGGATAATCGCCTTGGTCCGTGGAGTGATCGCGGCTTCCACTTGGGCCAGGTCGATATTGCGGGTCACCGGATCGATATCGGCAAACACCGGCGTGGCGCCAACTTCCAGGATCACGTTGGCCGTTGCGACCCAGGAGATCGGCGTAGTGATGACTTCATCCCCAGGCCCGATACCCGCAATGCGCAAGGCAATCTCCATGGTGCAGGTGCCCGAGTTGAACGTGCGCACTGGGCGCCCGCCAAAGTATTCCGACAGCTGAGCTTCGAATGCCTGCACTTTTGGCCCGCTGGTGATCCAGCCCGAGCGCAGTACATCGCCGACTGCCGAGATGGTGGCTTCATCGATGGTGGGTTTGGAGAACGGCAGAAAGGGCTGTTGGCTCATGACGACGAAGGCATCCGTTTCAGATTGGCGATGAGTAAAAGACGTATCAGTACCGGCATGGTTGCACGGCACGACTGAATATAGCCTGTCACCCGTGAATGAATCGTCATCGCGCAGACAAAAAAATGCCGCTTGGGAAAGCGGCATTTTTTAGAGCATGTGGAATCACTCGGTAACAGCGTTTTTCGCGAGGATGGCGTTGGCCAGTTCCATGTCGGTGGCTTGCAGGCCAGGGTTGTCGGCACGGACTTTCTGCATGGCGGCTTCCAGGTATGGGCCACGGATACCACCGTCGCTGGCAACGAAGCTGCCGGCGTCGTCCTGTGCAGCGACTACCAACTTGTGATCCTTGAAGGTCAGGTACGTCGAGCCAGTTGTGGCACCCGACGAGATGACGTTGCGCCAGAAACTGTCGGCCATCGCTGAACCGACAGGAAGGGAAAGCACAGCAAGGGTTACGACAGCATATTTAAGACGCATGATGGGTGACTCCGGTTGGGTGATCTGTACTTTATGATTGTAGTTAGCCCAACCGAGTTCCATCGCCGACTAAACAGTTTCAACCTTCAAAACCGCACCATTCTGACCAATCACCCGTACTTGAGCGCCTACAGGAGTGTCGGGGCCGGTGACGATCCAGACGCCATCACCGACTTTCACTTTGCCTCGGCCCTCGATAATGGCCTGATGCACCACAAAGGTGCGCCCGACCAACTCCGACCCTCGCTCGTTGAGCCCCGGCTGGTCGCTGGCCTTGGCGCTGCTGCGCTGGCGCTTCCACCAGTACACCGCGGTCAATATCGACAACACGGCGAACAGCAACAGTTGCCATTCCAGCCCCAGGGGCGGAACCAGAAACTTGATCACGCCCACGGCGGCTGCGGCGATGCCCATCCACAGCAGGTAACCACCGGCGCCGAATACCTCGAGAATCAGCAACACCGTGCCCAGTGCCAGCCAATCCCAGAACGACAGGTGCTGCAGGAAGTCCCACATGGCTTCAGCCTTTCTTGCTGTCGAAGGTGGCCTTGACGATCTCGCCGATGCCGCCAACGGCACCAATCACCTGGCTGGCTTCCAGCGGCATCAGGATGACCTTGCTGTTGTTGGCCGACGCCAGTTTGCCCAGGGCGTCTATGTATTTTTGTGCGACGAAATAGTTGACCGCTTGCACGTTGCCCGACGCGATTGCTTCCGATACCACCTGAGTGGCACGGGCTTCGGCCTCGGCCTGACGCTCACGTGCTTCGGACTCCAGGAACGCAGCCTGACGGCTACCTTCCGCCTCTAGGATCTGCGCCTGTTTCTTGCCCTCGGCGGTCAGGATCGCCGACGCGCGCAGGCCTTCTGCTTCGAGAATTTGCGCACGCTTGATCCGTTCGGCTTTCATTTGGCCGGACATGGCGGCCATCAGGTCGGCGGGCGGGCTGATGTCCTTGATCTCGATACGGGTGATTTTGATGCCCCACGGCGCGGTGGCTTCATCGACAGTGCGCAGCAGTTTTTCGTTGATGCCGTCCCGTTGGCTGAGCATGGCATCCAGTTCCATGGAGCCGAGCACGGTACGGATGTTGGTTTGCAGCAGGTTGCGGATGGCGTGCTCGAGGTTGTTGACCTCGTAGGCGGCCTGGGCGGTGTTGACCACCTGGAAGAAGCACACGGCGTCGATCTGCACGGTGGCGTTGTCAGCGGTGATGACTTCCTGCGGTGGGATGTCCAGCACGCTTTCCATCACGTTGATCTTGCGACCGATGCGGTCCATGACCGGGATGATGATGTTCAGGCCGGGCTTGAGGGTGTTGGTATAGCGGCCGAAACGCTCGACGGTCCACTGGTAGCCCTGAGGTACCACCTTGAAGCCCATGAACAGGATGGCCACGGCCAAACCCACGAAAAGAAGCAGTACGGTTCCGATCTGCATAACGATTCCCTATCTAATGGTGTCAGTGAAACGACGGTCGCCGATTGTAACGGTCTCGTCACGGATAAGAACGGTTTCACGCCCCGGTAATCAAAGCATTTGTTACTGAATCCCCAGGCGTTACTCGCAAGACCTCGGTCATCGTTGTAAGGCCGGCGTCAACCTTTTGTGTGCCGGCCATTCGCAGACTGCACATGCCTTGCGCAACCGCTGCCTGACGCAGTACCTGCAGATCCGCACCGGGGGTGATCAGTGCCTTGAGCGTCTCGTCCATGAGCATTATTTCGTAGACCCCTGCGCGCCCCTGGTAACCGCTGTTACGGCACTCTACGCATCCGATGGCTTCATGGGCGGAACCTGTTGCGCGCTTGCAATGGGGGCACAAGAGCCGCACCAAGCGCTGTGCCATCACTCCTATAAGCGTAGCTTTGATCAAATAATGAGCAATTCCCAGCTCTTGCAAACGGCTGATGGCACTGGGCGCGTCGTTGGTGTGTAGGGTCGAGAGCACCAAGTGCCCGGTCAGCGCGGCCTGAATCGCCATCTCGGCGGTTTCCTGGTCGCGTATTTCGCCGATCATGATGATGTCCGGGTCCTGGCGCAGCAGGGCGCGGATACCGCTGGCAAAGGTCAGGTCGATATTGTGTTGCACCTGCATCTGGTTGAAGGCGGGCTCCACCATCTCGATAGGGTCCTCCACCGTGCACAGGTTGACCTCCCGGGTCGCCAGTTGCCTGAGCGTGGTGTAGAGGGTACTGGTCTTGCCCGAACCGGTCGGGCCGGTGACGAGGATGATGCCGTTGGTTTGGCGCGTCATGGCGTGCCAGCGCTGCTGGTCTTCACTGGACAAGCCCAACTCGTCGAAGCCCTTGAGCAACACCTGCGGGTCGAAGATCCGCATCACCAGTTTTTCGCCGAATGCGGTGGGCAACGTGGAAAGGCGCAACTCCACTTCCGCCCCTGCCGGACCTTTGGTCTTGACCCGGCCGTCCTGGGGTTTGCGTTTTTCGGCCACGTTCATTCGCCCGAGGCTTTTCAGGCGGCTGATCACTGCCATCGTTACTTGGGGTGGAAACTGATAGACGTCATGCAGCAACCCATCAATCCGAAAGCGCACGCGGCCTTGTTCCCGACACGGTTCTATATGGATATCGCTTGCCCGTTGGCCGAAGGCGTATTGAAGCAACCAGTCGACGATATTGACGATATGCGCGTCGTTGGCATCCGGCTCCTGGTCGCTGGCACCTAAGTTGAGCAGTTCGAAATTGCCGGGCGCGGCGATCTTCTGGTCGGCGCCACTGACCGATTTGGCCAGCCGATAAAACTCGTCGATGTAGCGCCGGATAGCTTGGGGGTTGGCCACTACGCGTTTGATCGAACGCTTGAGCACCTGGGCTAGCCCGGCTTCCCAGGCGCTGACGTAGGGCTGGGCGCTGGCGATGGTAACGGTGTGGCTGTCCAGCGCGACCGCAAGAATGGCATGGCGTTGGGCGAACCCATGGGACATCAGCGGGACCACTGTGGCCACATCGATCTGCAATGGGTCGATACGCAGGTACGGTTGCCCCGCATGCCGGGCAAGCCATTGCGTCAGGGTTTCGAGGCAGACGTTATGGGCGGCGATGCATTCCAGCGGATGCTCAGTGTCCCTCGCCGGCAGTACCGACAAGCGTTTTGCAACATCAGCGGGTATCAGTCCGGCCTCGATCAAGGCGGGTAATAACGCCTGCAGTTCCAATCGTTGATCAATGGGCATCGAGTTTTCCTGGGGGGAACGGGCGTAGTCCCAGGCTAGCCAGCGCTTGGATTTCCTCCTCCCAGCGTGTATTGCAGGCTTTTACCGAGCAACCGCCAACATCTCCTCAGGCCCCACGGAATCAGCCGGCCACATCTCCAGCGAGCACACGCTGATCAGGTTTCTAATCTTTTCACCGATCACCTGGGCGCGGTGCCAACTGAGGCCGTCCATCACGATATCGATGTTCATCAGGTCATCTTCCCGGTTCACCGCTACCTGCCGAGGCGTGAGGAATTGCAGGGCGAAATAGTTGAGTACCCGACACAGCACGTCAGGTTCTGCCTCGGCGACGATTTGGTAATGCGCCTGGCAGTGGGCGCTGTTGACGGCCCACGCATCGACGCGGGTCACGGGGAGAGTGGTTTCGACGGCATGCATGGGTGTTCTCCAGATTCGATGGAGAAATTTTTACATTCGCCACGGGAGATTTCTTATCTAAGATGAGCATAAATGGCAGATGATTGAATCGTTTAATCCAATCTAAGCACTTTCAAAGGTATTTTTATGCATAGCGAGTTGGACGCCTACGACCGCCGCATCCTGGCCCTGTTGCAAGAAGACGCCTCGCTGTCCAGTGCACAGATCGCCGAGCAGGTGGGCCTGTCTCAATCGCCATGCTGGCGGCGGATTCAGCGGCTCAAGGAGGAGGGGGTGATTCGTGGCCAGGTGACCCTGCTGGACCGCAAGAAAATTGGCCTGAACACGCAGATTTTCGCCGAGGTGAAACTCAACGCCCACGGGCGTTCCAACTTCACCGAGTTCACCGACGCGATTCGCGAGTTTCCGGAAGTGTTGGAGTGTTATGTGCTGATGGGGGCAGTGGATTTTCTGTTGCGCATCGTGACGGCGGATATTGAGGCGTACGAGCGGTTTTTCTTTGAGAAGTTGTCGATGGTGCCGGGGATTCAGGAGGTCAATTCGATTGTGGCGCTTTCTGAGATCAAGTCGACCACCAGCCTGCCAGTGTTGCGCTGACAGTGCTGGCCTCATCGCGGGCAAGCCCGGCTCCCACAGTGGTGTGCATTCCAAGTGTGGGAGCCGGGCTTGCCCGCGAAGGCGTCCTTACAGACGCAGCAAAGTCTTCCAGGCCCGGTTCTGATACACCGCAATCGCCTGATGCATCCGCGCATCCAGCGACTCATCGGTGATCGGCTGGTTGGCCAATTGCGCCAGCTTGTTCAGCTCACCGTACAAACGGTCCAGCTCCGGAATGTCCACCACGTGACGCGCATGGTGCAGCCACGCCTGGATACGCTCGATACGCGGCAGTTGCTCGGCGAGGTCTTCCGGCTGCTGCTGGTAACGCGGCAGTTGCAGGGCGACGGCGTCGTCGGCCAGCAGGCGCGGCAACCAGTTGGTGATTTGCGCGGCGCCCTGGCGGTTGCCACGCACGTTGCGGTCGGCGGTCCAGGTGCGGGCCAGCAGCCAGCGCGAAGCGTTCAGCGAGAACAGACCCCAGCGCACGTCTTCCAATTCTTCGGCGAATTGCTCCGGTGCGGCCTTGCGGATGTCTTCGTCGTCGTCACCGGCTTGTACCAGTGGGCGCCAGTCTTCCAGCAGGGCATCGAGTGCGCTGCGCAGTTCGCTGGTGGATTGACGCGGTGCGGCCTGGCCGAGGCTGCCGACCAGGGCGCGCAGTTCGCCGAGGTTGTCGACCCAGTCTTGCAGCAGGCGCCAGTGGCCATTGAAGCGATATTGTTCGGCTAGGCGCTGGCTGCTGCCCAGCAGGTGCCACATGATCGCGGCGAAGGCATCATCCAGCGGCATTTCGGCGTGGATCTGCGGCGCCGGCAGGCTCAGTGAATAGCTGCTCGCATCGTACAGGCGGTAGCCGCGCTCGGCCTTGCTGATATCGCACGGCATCAGCGCCAGGGTGGCGGCCAGTTCGGCGGCCAATTCCAGCAGGGCTGCCGGTTCGCCTTCGCGCAGTTCCAACTCCAGCTCGCAGATTTCTTCTTTCTGCTTGCCGACCACCACGTGGCCCAGGTCCAGGGCGGCTTCGATCACCACCTTGGCCTTGCCGCGACCCCAGGCGATTTCGGCGCGTTCACGCACGAAGTCGGTGGTGAAGATCGGCTTGAGGGTCTTTTTGTCCAGCTCGGCCAGTTGCTCGGGCCAGCATTCGCCGTCGAGTTTCTTTACGTCGAGCTTGGCTTTGGGCAAGTCCCAGTTGTACTCGTTCCGCTCCGACAAGCCAGCGATGCTTTGGCCGCGGGTCTTGAGGGTCTGGATGATGTCGTCACCGTCCTTGCGCAGGCGCAGGGCGACTTTGGCCTGGGCCAGGTCGCGCTCGGGGGTGTCGAAATACTGGTTCATCAACTCACGGCGTTCCCAGCCACTTTTGTTGCGTTTTTTCAGTAACGGGTGCTCACGCAGCGCGGCGAGTGTTTCGCGGCTGACGCGGAGCTTGATTTCGGTTTCTTTCTGCATGGCCGGAAAATCCAGGATCGGGAGCGCAGCCGGGGAAAAGTGTGGCTGCCAAGGTCGTGCAGTGTACAGGACTGAGCCCGGCAACGTGCCGCAACGGTTTATTGTGTCGTGCAGATGGCTCTATAGTGGGGCTCATCCGGGAAGTTGAGAGACCGCGCATGCCGTTACCGTCCATGAAAGAACAGTTCGCCGCGCTGATTGCCGCGCCATCGGTCAGTTGCACCCAAGCGTCTCTCGACCAGACCAACCGCCCGGTGATCGATTTGCTCGCCGGCTGGCTGGGGGATCTGGGTTTCGTCATCGACATCCAGCAAGTCAGTCCCGGCAAGTTCAACCTGTTGGCCAGCTTCGGCAGCGGCCCCGGCGGCCTGGTGCTGGCCGGTCACAGCGACACCGTCCCCTATGATGCGGCGCTGTGGAAGACCGATCCGCTCAAGCTGACGGAAGTCGACGGCCGCTGGGTAGGATTGGGTAGTTGCGACATGAAGGGCTTTTTCGCGCTGGCCATTGAAGCCGTGTTGCCGCTGCTGGACCAGCCGTTCAAGCAGCCGCTGCTGATCCTTGCCACTTGCGATGAAGAAAGCTCCATGTCCGGCGCCCGAGCGCTGGCCGAGGCGGGGCGCCCACTGGGCCGTGCAGCGGTGATCGGCGAGCCGACGGGCCTCAAGCCGATCCGCCTGCATAAAGGCGTGATGATGGAGCGCATCGATATCCTAGGCCAAAGTGGCCATTCGTCAGACCCAAGCCTGGGCCACAGCGCCCTCGAAGCCATGCACGATGCCATTGGTGAATTGCGCGGCCTGCGCCTGGCCTGGCAGCGCGAATACCGCAACCCGCAATTCAGCGTGCCGCAGCCGACCATGAACTTCGGTTGCATCCATGGCGGCGACAACCCCAACCGCATCTGTGGCCAGTGTTCGCTGGAGTTCGACTTGCGGCCGCTGCCGGGTATGGACCCCCAGGTGTTGCGCGATGCCATTCGGCAGAAGCTGCAACCCTTGGCCGAGCGTCATCAGGTCAAGATCGACTTCGCGCCGTTGTTCCCCGAAGTGCCGCCGTTTGAGCAGCCCGAAGACGCCGAGTTGGTGCGGGTTGCGGAACGATTGACCGGTCATCGTGCCGAAGCAGTAGCGTTCGGCACCGAAGCGCCTTATCTTCAGCGCCTTGGTTGCGAAACCCTGGTGCTTGGCCCCGGCGATATTGCCTGCGCCCACCAGCCGGGTGAGTACCTCGAAATGTCACGCTTGACGCCTACAGTGCGTCTATTGCGAGAACTGATCGAGCATTACTGCCTGAAACCTGCATAAATTAACCCTTGCCTGTTCGTACATAAAAGGAGAGCGAGCGTGTCGCCAAGCCTGTTCCGACGATAACCATCAGCCCGCTGTGCGTTTTCACGATTCATCCTTTTTCGGCTGCTTTTTATTACAGGCCCAGGTGTTATGCCCGAATACGTCAATTGGCTTCGTCACGCTTCCCCTTACATCAACGCTCACCGGGACTGCACCTTCGTGGTCATGCTGCCCGGCGACGGTGTGGAACATCCCAACTTCGGCAATATCGTCCACGACCTGGTGCTGCTCCACAGCCTGGGCGTGCGGCTGGTGCTGGTGCACGGTTCGCGCCCGCAGATCGAAGCGCGTCTTGAAGCGCGTGGTCTGGTCCCGGCTTACCACGAAGGCTTGCGCGTCACCGATGCGCCGACCCTTGAATGTGTGATCGATGCGGTGGGCCATCTGCGTATCGCCATCGAAGCGCGCCTGTCCATGGATATGGCCTCGTCGCCGATGCAGGGTTCGCGCCTGCGGGTGGCCAGCGGCAACCTGGTGACTGCGCGCCCGATTGGCGTGCTTGAAGGCGTGGATTATCACCACACCGGCGAAGTGCGCCGTGTCGACCGCAAGGGCATCAACCGCTTGCTGGACGAGCGCTCCATCGTGCTGCTGTCGCCGCTGGGCTACTCGCCGACCGGTGAGATTTTCAACCTGGCCTGCGAAGACGTCGCCACCCGCGCCGCCATCGACCTGGGTGCCGACAAGTTGCTGCTGTTTGGCGCCGACATGGGCCTGATCGATGAGCACGGCCGCCTGGTGCGTGAGTTGCGCCCACAACAAGTGCCGGCGCACCTGCAACGGCTTGGCAAAAGCAATTACCAGGCTGAACTGCTCGATGCGGCCGCCGAGGCCTGCCGTGGCGGAGTAGGGCGCAGTCATATCGTCAGCTACGCCGAAGATGGCGCCTTGCTCACCGAACTGTTCACCCGGGATGGCGGCGGTACGCTGGTGGCCCAGGAGCAATTCGAGTTGGTGCGCGAAGCGGCGATTGAAGACGTGGGCGGCTTGCTGGACTTGATCAGCCCGTTGGAAGAGCAGGGCATTCTGGTGCGCCGTTCGCGGGAAGTGCTGGAGCGCGAGATCGAGCAGTTCAGCGTGGTAGAACGCGAAGGCATGATCATCGCCTGTGCGGCGCTGTACCAGATCGCGGATTCGGATGCGGGCGAGCTGGCGTGCCTGGCGGTGAATCCCGAGTACCGCCATGGCGGGCGCGGGGATGAGTTGCTGGAGCGCATCGAAACCCGTGCCCGGGCACAGGGCTTGAAGACGTTGTTCGTCCTTACCACGCGTACCGCCCATTGGTTCCGTGAGCGCGGCTTTGTGCCGAGCACGGTTGATCGCCTGCCATCGGCGCGGGCGTCGCTGTACAACTATCAGCGCAATTCGAAGATCTTCGAAAAGGCCCTGTGAACTCGGCCTAAAATGTGGGAGCGAGCAAGCCCGCTCCCACATTGGATTGCATTTAGTCTCGGGCGAATTTGTCAGTCACATAAGCTGAGTAGTCCGGCAGCACCGCCTCAACCTTTCCCTGCTCCTTCAAAAACTTCGCCGTCTCCCCAATTGCCTTCGCCGTGCCGCCTTTGAGCAGCGCATCGGTTTGCTGTGCCTGGGCATCCGGGAACGTAGTGCCGGCTAGCAACTCTGGAATGTCGGCAGCATTGGCGCCTGTCAATTTGGCGATTTTTTGCACGGGTTCAGAGTCCACTGTCCAGCCGTCTTTATGGGCGGCGTATTCAGCGAAGGCGTCCAGCGTGACCTTGGCAAACTTGGCCACTACGTCAGGATGTTTTTCCGCGAAATCCTTGCGCGCCACCCACACTTCAAACGTGGGCGCGCCCCACTGACCCACCTGGGCCGCGTCTGTCAGGGTTTTCCCGGTCTTGCGGATTTCGCCAAGCGCTGGCGACCACACGAACGCGCCGTCGATATCGCCACGTTTCCACGCGGCAGCAATTTCGGCGGGTTGCAGGTTCACCACTTTGACTTTTTTGCTGTCCAGGCCCCAATGCTTCAAGGCGCCGAGCAGGCTGTAATGAGAGGTCGAAACGAAGGGTGTGGCGATGGTCTTGCCGACCAGGTCTTCGGGTTTGTCGATGCCGCTGCCGTTGCGCACCACCAATGCTTCAGAAGCATTGATCTGCGCCGATACGATAAATGCCACGATCGGTAGATTACGCGAAGCCGCTGCTGCGAGAGGGCTGGAGCCGAGATTGCCGATTTGCACGTCGCCCGAGGCGATAGCCGTTACGACTTCTGGCCCACTGTTGAATCGACGCCAGGCAATTTTCTCGCCGATTGCCTTTTCATAGAGGCCGTCGGCCTGGGGAACCTTGCTTGGATCGATGCCGGTTTGGTAGCCGACGGTTAAATCGGCCGCTTTGACACCAAAAGAAAGTATTAGTGACACAAAAACTGTAACAAATTGACGGGAGGATGTGCCTTTGGCCATGATGGCGTCGCCTTTTTGATCGTGGGTGACGTGTGAAACCCTACGGCCACACTAATCGATCTAAAAAAGCGCTAACAAATACCCTTTAGGCATTAGCTTATGGAGCGGTTTGTCCCCCCGGACCTTCCCGCCTCATGGAAAGCCTTATGCCTAAATCGTATGAAAAAGAATGAAACAATTCTTTTTGGGTGTATGAAAAACTCATTACCCTGCAGGGACCAAATTAACTGCGATTAGACGAAGGTAGTAGACACACAAGGTTACGATTGACTTGGTAGTCACTATCCGGTGCTAATCGCGCATCTGTGGATCAAGGGCGTCAGACCCGAGACCAAAGAAATACAAAAATTAGAAATGAGAGGAGCGGTACATGAAGAAGTCAACATTGGCGCTGGCTGTGGCTGTCGCTGGCATTGCCCAACAGGTAAGCGCTGCTGGTTTTATCGAAGACAGCAAAGCCACCCTGGGTCTGCGTAACTTTTACATCAACACTGATAACCGCGATGGTCACCGCGGCACATCCAACTCGGCTAGCAAAAACGCCGAGTGGGGCCAAGGCTTCGACCTGCGTTTCATCTCGGGTTACACCCAAGGTACTGTCCAGTTTGGTGTTGATGCGATCGGCCTTTACGGCGTACGCCTCGATTCCAGCCATGCAGAACACGGTAACTACACTGGCACCGCTTCCGGTGGCACCGTGTTCCCAAGCGATGGCAACACTGCCGTCAACGATTTCGCCAGCCTGGGCGTGACCGGTAAGGTCAAGATCTCCCAAACCGAACTGAAGCTGGGCACCCTGCAGCCTAAGCTGCCGGTTATCGTGACCAACGATGGTCGTCTGCTGCCGCAAACCTTCCAAGGCGGCCAGATCACCACCAACGACATCAAGGATTTGACACTGGTTGCCGGCCAGATCGAAAAAGCCAAGGGTCGTAACTCCAGCAACAACGAAAACCTGTCGATTGCTAGCGCAAACGCCAGCTCGAACTACAGCGCTGGCAAGTTCAGCAACAAGTTCTACTACGCCGGTGGTGACTACAAGCTGACCAAAGACCTGACTGCCCAGTACTACTACGGCAATCTGGAAGACTTCTACAAGCAGCACTTCCTGGGCCTGACCCACAACTGGGCAATCGGCCCAGGTGTATTGAAGTCTGACCTGCGTTATTTCAACAGCTCTGACGACGGTAAAAACGGCAACACCGCCGCTTACTACACCAGTGGTAACTACCAGGGTTTTGCATCAGGCAGGGGTAAGGTTGATAACAACCTGTACAGCGGCCTGTTCCTGTACACCGTTGCCGGTCACACCTTTGGTGGTGGTTACCAGGTGAGCAATGGCAGCAGCGACTTCCCTTGGTTGAACCAGGGCGACGGTTCGTCGGCTTACATCACTACCGACATGCAAATCCAGAAGTTCGCCCGTGCTGGCGAGCGCACCTGGCAAGCACGTTACGCTTACGATTTCGCTAAAGTCGGCGTACCTGGCCTGACTGCCGGTGTTGTTTACCTCAAAGGTACCGACATCGACACCGTCACCTCCACCCGTGCTGAGCTGACCGGTCAATCCGAGTGGGAACGTGACATCACTGTTGCCTACGTAATCCCGGAAGGCCCGCTGAAAAACCTCGGTGTTGCCTGGAAAAACGCTATGTGGCGTACCGACCTGGCGAACACTCGTTCCCAGGACGAAAACCGCCTGATCGTCAGCTACTCGCTGCCACTGTTCTAGTAGCGTGAAGCTGTTGTAAGTCTGTAAAACCTTGCCCGGCCTTTGCCGGGCAAGGTTGCTTTACTTTCAAGTCGGGCTAAACCCCCGCAAGCCCTTCCTGAATCCCTCTTGTACAGCGTCTCAAGGCCTTCTCGAACCTTGAAGCGGATGTTGCTCCTCGCCCGCTGCGGCGTCCAATGAACAGATTTTTAATATTCCTTTATCGTCTAGATAAATCGATATTTATTCTTTTTAAATAAACTCCAATGCATGCACAGTAGGCTCAATAAGCACTCACCAGGAGCCACACCATGAGCCTAAGATTGGGCGACATCGCCCCCGACTTCGAACAGGATTCCAGCGCCGGCAAGATTCGTTTCCACGAATGGTTGGGCGATAGCTGGGGTGTGTTGTTTTCTCACCCGGCGGACTTCACCCCGGTGTGCACCACGGAGCTGGGTTTTACCGCCAAGCTCAAGGACGAATTCGCCCAGCGCGGTGTCAAGGCCATCGCACTGTCGGTAGACCCCGTGGACTCGCACCACAAGTGGATCGAAGACATCAACGAAACCCAGAACACAATCGTCAACTTCCCGATCCTGGCCGATGCCGATCGCAAAGTTTCGGACCTCTACGACCTGATCCACCCGAACGCCAATGACACCCTCACCGTGCGCTCGTTGTTCGTGATCGACCCGAACAAAAAGATTCGCCTGACCATCACCTACCCGGCCAGCACCGGCCGTAACTTCCACGAAATCCTGCGGGTCATTGATTCGCTGCAGTTGACCGACAACTACAAAGTCGCCACGCCCGCCAACTGGCAGGACGGTGATGAAGTGGTGATCGTGCCATCGCTCAAGGACGAGGAAGAGATCAAGAAGCGCTTTCCCAAAGGTTACCGCGCAGTGAAGCCATACCTGCGCCTGACCCCGCAGCCAAACCGCTGATACCGTCATTACAGGCAACACAGAATTTGAGTAAGACCCGTCTCACAATGCAGGGGTTTTCAGGCCGTTTTCACGGCCTTTTTTTTCGCCTGGCGATTAATAAGCCTTATATGCATTTAAAGAATAAACACATGAAAAAATGAGATTTAAAGATATATAAATCAACTGATATGGTCTGTTCCATCTTGGCGCCATCGCCACACAGCGAACCGCCGGCACTTGCTCAAGGAATTCCTGCATGTTGGTCGTAACACTTGGAGGCAGTCCCAGCCAGCGCTCCCGCTCCGGGGTCCTGCTGGAAAAAACCCGTCAGTGGCTGCAAGACAAAGGTGTGGAAGTGGTGAGTTACCAGATACGGGACTTCCCGGCTGAAGACTTGCTGCATGCACGCTTTGACAGCCCCAAGGTCATTGACCTGTTGCAGCAAGTGGCCAACGCCGATGGCCTGGTGATCGCCACGCCGGTGTACAAGGCCTCGTTCTCCGGTGCACTGAAGACCGTGCTGGACCTGCTGCCCGAACGCGCCCTGGCTCACAAGATCGTCTTGCCGATGGCCACCGGTGGCAGCATCGCCCACATGCTCGCAGTGGACTACGCCTTGAAGCCGGTGTTGTCGGCCTTGAAAGCCCAGGAATTGCTCCACGGCATCTTTGCCGAAGACAGCCAGATCGCTTACGCCGAAGGCAGTGCCCAGGCGCAATTGGTGCCGGTACTTGAACACCGTTTACACGAGGCCCTGGAGACGCTGTACGGCGCCATGGCCCGTCGCCCTAAACCGCTGGACCCCCATGTGTTGAATGAACGTTTGTTGAGTGCTCGCTGGAGCATTTGAGCCGTACCGTTTTGTAGAAGCACTCACCTTACTCAGCCGCCAACGGCCAAGCAGGTGCAGCCAACCCCCTTATCGCACTATGTGGAGAGAGCGCCATGCGCACTGTCATCTTGCGTCGTGGTCTGGTCGCACTGTTTGCTGCGGCTGTGTCCTTCGGCGCCATTGTTCAAGCCCAAGCCGCCGAGACCCTGCGGATCGGTTATCAGAAATACGGCACCCTGGTGCTGCTCAAGGCCAAGGGCACGCTTGAAAAGCGCCTGGCCGCCCAAGGCGTGAACGTGCAGTGGACCGAGTTCCCTGGCGGCCCGCAATTGCTTGAAGGCCTGAACGTCGGCTCCATCGACTTCGGTGTCACCGGCGAGACGCCGCCGGTGTTCGCCCAGGCTGCCGGCGCCGATCTGCTCTACGTCGCCTACGAGCCGCCGGCACCCACCAGCGAAGCGATCCTGGTGCCGAAAGACTCGCCGATTAAATCCGTGGCCGAGCTCAAGGGCAAGAAAGTCGTGCTCAACAAAGGCTCCAACGTGCACTACCTGCTGGTGCGTGCGCTGGAAGATGCCGGCCTGAAATACACCGACATCCAGACGGTGTTCCTGCCGCCCGCCGATGCCCGAGCCGCGTTTGAACGTGGCAGCGTGGACGCGTGGGTGATCTGGGACCCGTACCAGGCCGCCGCCGAGAAACAACTGCAAGCCCGCACCCTGCGTGACGGCACCGGCATCGCCGACAACCATCAGTTCTACCTGGCCACCAAGCCCTACGCCGAAAAACATCCGGAAGTGATCAAGGCGCTGGTGGAAGAAGTGCGCGCTGTGGGCGAGTGGTCCAAGGCCAACCCCCAGGAAGTCACCGAACAAGTCGCTCCGCTGCTCGGCCTGCCAGCTGACATCACCCTGACCTCGGTGAAACGCCAAGGCTACGGCGCGCTGTTCCTGACCCCGGAAGTGATCGCCGCCCAGCAAAAAATCGCCGACACCTTCTACCAACTCAAATTGATCCCCAAACCCTTGAGCATCAAGGACGTGATCTGGACTCCACCCGCCGCCGTTGCCAAAGCGCCGTAATCCGACTTCTTCAGGAGACAACTCCATGAGCCTCAATATTTTCTGGTTCCTGCCTACCCACGGCGACGGCCATTACCTTGGCACCGCCGAAGGCGCTCGCGCCGTTGATCACGGTTATTTGCAGCAAGTGGCCCAGGCCGCTGACCGCCTGGGCTTTGGCGGGGTGCTGATCCCCACCGGCCGTTCCTGCGAAGACTCGTGGTTGGTGGCGGCGTCGCTGATCCCGGTGACCCAGCGTTTGAAATTCCTTGTCGCCCTGCGCCCCGGGATCATTTCCCCGACGGTAGCGGCGCGCCAGGCAGCGACCCTGGACCGTTTGTCTGGCGGTCGTGCGCTGTTCAACCTGGTAACCGGTGGTGACCCAGAAGAATTGGCCGGCGATGGATTGTTCCTGAGCCACGAGGAGCGCTACCAAGCCTCGGTGGAATTCACCCGCATCTGGCGCCGTGTGCTGGAAGGCGAAACCGTGGACTACGACGGCGAGCACATCAGCGTCAAAGGCGCCAAGCTGCTCTACCCACCGATCCAGCAGCCACGTCCGCCGTTGTACTTCGGCGGTTCCTCCGACGCGGCGCAGGACCTGGCAGCCGAGCAAGTGGAAATGGTGCTGACTTGGGGCGAACCTCCGGCCGCCGTGGCGGAAAAAATTGCACAAGTGCGGGCCAAGGCTGAAAAGCTCGGGCGCACCCTGCGTTTTGGTATTCGCTTGCATGTGATCGTGCGCGAAACCAACGAAGAGGCATGGAAAGCCGCCGACAAACTGATCTCCCATGTGGACGACGACACCATCGCCCGTGCTCAAGCCTCGTTGTCGCGCTTTGATTCAGTGGGCCAGCAACGCATGGCTGCCTTGCACGGCGGTAGCCGCGACAACCTCGAAGTCAGCCCAAATCTATGGGCCGGCGTAGGCTTGGTGCGTGGCGGGGCCGGTACTGCGTTGGTAGGCGATGGCCCGACCGTTGCGGCACGGGTAAAGGAATACGCGGACCTGGGTATCGACACGTTTATCTTCTCCGGTTATCCCCACCTGGAAGAGTCGTATCGGGTCGCTGAGTTGCTGTTCCCCCACCTGGATATCGAGCGTCCCGAGCTGCCCAAAGGCGCTGGGTATGTGAGCCCGTTCGGCGAAATGGTCGCCAACGATATCCTTCCCAAAGCTGCGTCGGCGAGCTGAGGCAGCCCATGAACTATGAAAAATTGAGCCATCGCGTGGCGCCCTGGGTGCTGCCGATCTTATTGCTGGCGATATGGCAGTTGTCGGTGTCGGCAGGTTGGTTGTCGACGCGCATTCTGCCGGCGCCCAGCGCTGTGATTGCAGCCGGGGTCCATCTGGTCGCCAGCGGCGAGATCTGGACCCACCTGGCCATCAGCGGCTGGCGGGCGGGTCTGGGCTTTGTGATCGGTGGCAGCATCGGTCTGGCCCTGGGCTTTATTACGGGCCTGTCGACATGGGGCGAACGCCTGCTGGACAGCTCGGTGCAGATGATCCGTAACGTGCCGCATTTGGCGCTGATCCCGCTGGTGATCCTGTGGTTCGGCATTGACGAGACGGCGAAGATTTTCCTGGTCGCACTCGGCACGCTGTTCCCGATCTACCTGAATACCTACCACGGCATCCGCAACGTCGACCCGGCGTTGGTGGAAATGTCGCGCAGCTATGGCTTGTCCGGGTTCAGCCTGTTTCGTCAGGTGATCCTGCCGGGCGCGCTGCCGTCGATCCTGGTGGGCGTGCGGTTTGCCCTGGGCTTTATGTGGTTGACGCTGATCGTGGCGGAAACCATCTCGGCCAGCTCCGGCATCGGTTACCTGGCGATGAACGCCCGTGAATTCCTGCAAACCGACGTGGTGGTACTGGCCATCGTCATGTACGCCATCCTCGGCAAGTTGGCCGACCTGGCCGCCCGTGGCCTGGAGCGTGTGTGGCTGCGCTGGCACCCGGCTTATCAAGTAAAAGGAGGTGCGGCATGACTGCTCAACAACCTCCACGCCTGCTCAAAGGGATTCCGCTGGCGGTACGCAAATTGCGCAAAGCCTTTGGTGCGCGTGAAGTACTCAAGGACATCGACCTGCATATTCCGGCAGGCCAGTTCGTGGCCGTGGTCGGTCGCAGCGGTTGCGGTAAAAGTACCTTGCTGCGCCTGCTGGCCGGCCTCGACAAGGCCAGTGGCGGCGAGCTGCTGGCCGGCTCCGCACCGCTGAGCGAAGCGATTGAAGACACGCGGTTGATGTTCCAGGAAGCGCGCTTGCTGCCGTGGAAAAAGATCATCGACAACGTAGGCCTGGGCCTTAAAGGCAACTGGCGCCCCAAAGCCTTGGAAGCGCTGGAAGCGGTCGGCCTGGCCGAGCGTGCCAATGAGTGGCCGGCGGCGTTGTCCGGTGGCCAGAAGCAACGTGTGGCCCTGGCTCGCGCACTGATTCACCAGCCACGCCTGCTGCTGCTCGATGAACCGTTGGGTGCATTGGATGCCCTGACCCGCATCGAGATGCAGCAACTGATCGAAAACCTCTGGCAGAAGCACGGTTTCACCGTGTTGCTGGTGACTCACGACGTCAGCGAAGCCGTCGCCATTGCCGACCGGGTGATCCTGATCGAAGACGGCGAAATCGGTCTTGACCTGATTGTCGACCTGCCACGCCCACGGGCGCGTGGCTCATATCGCCTGGCTGCGCTGGAGGCCGAAGTGCTTAACCGTGTGCTGTCGTTGCCTGGCACACCGCCTGAACCCGAACCTGTTTCACCGCTGCCTACGCAATTGCGTTGGGCTCAATAACTCACTTGTCCTACGAAGAGAGAACGACATGACTATTAAAGCGATCAACGTACGTAACCAGTTCAAAGGCACCATCAAGGAAATCGTCGAAGGCGACGTGCTGTCGGAAATCGACGTGCAGACCGCGTCGGGCATCGTGACTTCCGTGATCACCACCCGCTCGGTCAAAGAGCTGGAATTGGTGATTGGCAGTGAGGTGATTGCCTTCGTTAAATCCACTGAGGTGTCGATCGCCAAGTTGTGATTGGCGTCGTTTTGAGGCCGTCATCGCGGGCAAGCCCGCTCCCACATTTTGATATGTGAATACAGTCAAATGTGGGAGCTGGCTTGCCTGCGATGAGGCCTTACCTGCCACCACAGGCCTCAACGCTTGGGCAGATAAGCCGGCAAATACAGCCCCACATACGCATCAAACACCCGCATCCCTTCCTCCGCCATACGCGGCGTGATCAGCCCATGCTGATGCACCGAGCGTGCATACACGCGGTCACTGAGCTCCAGCGCCAACGCAAACACATCCACATCGCTGGGAAGTGTCGGCACTTCAAAGTGGCGGTTGAATACCGCAAGCATCAAATCACCCAACTCCAAGTCATGCTGACGGTCAGCCTGAGTCACTTCGGTCAGCCCATGTTGCGCCAGGATCAACTGGCGGGCGGCGGCGTCCTGGTCATAGATGGTGAGCATGCGGTGCTCGACGATGTAGGACAGGTCCCGCCAGTGCTTGAGTGATTCGTGGTCGATAGGCGCCTGGATGGCCGCGCGGAAAGCGGCATGCACATCGGCGGTCAACGCCTCTAGAAGCGCCGGCACGCTGGCGAAAAAGTGGTACACCGACGACGGTGGAATCTGCGCCCGCTCGGCCACGCTGTAGATCGACAAACCGGCCACGCCTTCGGCGGCCAGCAGAGTGCGGGCGGCGTCGAGAATCGCGTCGATCCGGGCCTGGCTGCGGGCGCGGGGTTTGCGAGGGGCGGCGGGGCGGGTGGTCATGGAAGTCTCCTACAAGGCAGCGGGCATTGTATGAGCAGGAATGGGTGTTGTCTTCAAGGCCGCCATCGCAGGAAAGCCAGCTCCCACAGTTGACTGCATTTCAACGTTGGAACTCGGTCAACTGTGGGAGCTGGCTTGCCTGCGATGAATCCACCTCGGTCTACCTGGAAAAACCCATAAAAAAACGCCCCAGACCAAAAGCCTGTGGCGTTTTTTATTGCAGCCGCCGTTTAGACGGTATGCAGGTACCAGTTGTACTCAAGGTCGGAGATGGAGTGTTCGAACTCCTCCAGCTCACTTTCCTTACAGGCGACGAAGATATCGATGTATTTAGGATCGATGTACTTGGCCATCACCTCGCTGTCGTCCAACTCGCGCAGGGCATCGCGCAGGTTGTTCGGCAGGCTCTGTTCGTTCTGCTCGTAGCTGTTGCCTTCCACCGGTGCGCCAGGCTCGATCTTGTTGGTCAGGCCGTGGTGCACGCCTGCCAACACCGAAGCCATCAGCAGGTAAGGGTTGGCGTCGGCACCGGCCACACGGTGTTCGATACGTACGGCGTCGGACGAGCCGGTCGGTACGCGAATCGCCACGGTGCGGTTGTCCAGGCCCCAGCACGGCGAGTTCGGCACGTAGAACTGTGCGCCGAAACGACGGTAGGAGTTGACGTTAGGGCACAGGAACGCCATTTGGGCGGGCAGGGTCTCCAGCACACCGCCGATTGCGTGACGCAATGCGGCGTTCTGCTCGGGATCCTCGCTGGCAAAGATGTTCTTGCCGTCCTTGTCCAGAATGGAGATGTGTACGTGCAAACCGTTGCCTGCCTGACCTGGGTAAGGCTTGGCCATGAAGGTGGTGTCCATCTCATGGTCGTAGGCGATGTTCTTGATCAGACGCTTGAGCAATACCGCGTAGTCGCACGCCTTGATCGGGTCGGCGACGTGGTGCAGGTTCACTTCGAACTGCGCCGGGGCACTTTCCTTGACGATGGCGTCGGCGGGAATGCCTTGCTCCTTCGCACCTTCCAGAATGTCCTGGAGGCAGTCGACGTATTCGTCGAGATCGTCGATCAGGTAGACCTGTGTCGAGTGCGGGCGTTTGCCGGAGATCGGCGAGCGGGGAGGTTGTGGGCGGCCGTTCACGTTCTCCTGGTCGATCAGGTAGAACTCAAGCTCGAAGGCTGCGCAGATGGTCAGACCGAGGTCGTCAAATTTGCTTACAACTTGGCGGAGCACTTCGCGCGGATCGGCGAAGAAAGGTTCACCTTCAAGTTCGTGCATGGTCATCAGCAGTTGCGCGGTAGGGCGCTTTTGCCAGGGTTCATTGCACAGGGTGTCAGGGATCGGATAACAGATTCGGTCAGCATCACCGATGTCCAGACCCAGGCCGGTGCTTTCCACCGTCGAGCCATTGATATCCAGGGCAAATAAAGAGGCAGGCAGGTTAATGCCCTTCTCGTAAACCTTGTGGAGGCTGGTGCGTTCGATGCGCTTGCCGCGCACCACACCATTCATATCCGCAATTAGAAGGTCTACGTACAGAACCTCAGGATGATCCTTAAGGAACGCGTTCGCTTCGTTAAGCTGAACGGCACGCGGGGGTACCGACATGATGCAACACCTTTGTTGTTAAAAATATCAATCATTGATCTTTTCTGGTTTCAGTCAACCCGAACGGCATGCCGAAGTCAAGCGAGGCCTTTTTTGCCCTAAAAAAGCGCCTCGGAGGCTTTTTTGGGGCTTTTTGGGGCGGTTTTTTGGGTTTGGGGGGCTTGGGACTCGCAGGCTTGAGCGGGCCGTGTTGTATTTTTTACGGGGGTGTTGTGTAAAAAAATGAACAAGGCTAAGCTCGATTCAAACCCATAACAGCAATAATACCGGGGTGCTTCATGTCTCGCCTGCCGTTAATCGGCGTCACCGCCTGCTCCAAACAGGTTGGTCTGCATGCTTATCACATCAGTGGCGACAAGTACGTCCGTGCAGTGGCCACCGCTGCCAAGGGCTTGCCATTGATCATTCCGTCCCTTGGGGACTTGTTCGAACCGGCCAATATTCTTGACGGTCTGGACGGCATCCTGTTTACCGGCTCTCCCTCCAATATCGAACCCTTTCACTACGACGGTCCGGCCAGCGCGCCCGGGACTGCTCATGATTCTGCACGGGACCAAACCACCCTGCCGCTGTTGCGCGCCGCGATTGCCGCAGGCGTACCGGTGCTGGGCATTTGCCGGGGTTTCCAGGAGATGAACGTGGCCTTTGGCGGCAGCCTGCACCAGAAGGTTCATGAAGTGCCGGGCATGATGGATCACCGCGAAGACGACACCCAACCGCTGGACGTCCAGTACGGTCCGGCGCACGCCGTGGCGATCTCCCCGAATGGGGTATTGGCAAGCCTGGGGTTGCCGCCGACGATTCAGGTCAACTCGATTCACAGCCAGGGCGTTGACCGCCTTGCGCCCGGCTTGCAAGTCGAAGCCACGGCGCCCGATGGCTTGATCGAAGCTTTCTCGGTGAAAGAGGGCAAGGCTTTTGCTTTAGGAGTGCAATGGCACCCCGAATGGCAGGTAAGCTCTAACCCGCACTATCTCGCGATCTTCCAGGCATTTGGCACCGCCTGTCGAAAGCGGGCGATGCAACGCGACGCGGATGCTGCGTCAACCAACGCCTGACCTTTAATGGATGTCAGGAAACCCAGCCCAGAGGCATTTATGAGTAACAACCTCGACCAGCTCACCGATTGGTTGAAAGACCACAAGATCACAGAAGTCGAATGCATGATTGGCGACCTCACGGGCATCACCCGTGGCAAGATCTCGCCGACCAACAAGTTCATCGCCGAAAAAGGCATGCGCCTGCCCGAGAGCGTTCTGTTGCAGACCGTGACCGGCGACTATGTCGAAGACGACATCTATTACGAATTGCTCGACCCGGCCGACATCGACATGATCTGCCGGCCCGACCAGAACGCGGTTTACCTGGTGCCCTGGGCCATCGAGCCCACCGCCCAGGTGATCCACGACACCTACGACAAGCAAGGCAACCCGATCGAGCTGTCGCCACGCAACGTGCTCAAGAAAGTCCTCCAGCTCTACGCCGATAAAGGCTGGCAGCCCATCGTGGCGCCGGAGATGGAGTTCTACCTGACCAAGCGCTGCGAAGACCCGGACTTCCCGCTGCAACCGCCGATCGGCCGTTCCGGTCGCCCGGAGACCGGTCGCCAGTCCTTCTCTATAGAAGCCGCCAACGAATTCGACCCGTTGTTCGAAGACGTCTACGACTGGTGCGAACTGCAGGAACTGGACCTCGACACCCTGATCCACGAGGACGGCACTGCGCAGATGGAAATCAACTTCCGTCACGGCGATGCCCTGTCCCTGGCCGACCAGATCCTGGTGTTCAAGCGCACCATGCGTGAAGCCGCGCTCAAGCACAACGTGGCTGCCACCTTCATGGCCAAGCCCATGACCGGCGAGCCCGGCAGTGCGATGCACCTGCACCAGAGCATCATCGACATCGCCACCGGCAAGAACGTCTTCTCCAATGAAGACGGGACCATGAGCCAGCTGTTCCTCAACCACATTGGCGGCTTGCAGAAGTTCATTCCTGAATTGCTGCCGTTGTTTGCCCCCAACGTGAACTCGTTCCGCCGCTTCCTGCCCGATACCTCGGCGCCGGTGAACGTGGAATGGGGCGAAGAAAACCGCACCGTCGGCCTGCGCGTACCGGATGCCGGCCCGCAAAACCGTCGTGTGGAAAACCGTCTGCCGGGTGCCGACGCCAACCCGTACCTGGCGATCGCCGCCAGTTTGCTGTGTGGCTACATCGGCATGGTCGAAGGCCATAACCCGAGCGCGCCGGTGGTGGGTCGTGGTTACGAGCGGCGCAACCTGCGTCTGCCGTTGACCATCGAAGACGCCCTGGAGCGCATGGAAAACAGCAAGACCATCGAGAAATACCTGGGTCAGAAATTCATCACAGGCTACGTCGCGGTCAAGCGGGCCGAGCATGAAAACTTCAAGCGCGTGATCAGTTCGTGGGAGCGGGAATTCCTGCTCTTCGCCGTCTGATGCGCCGGGCGCGCCCTTTAAACGGCGCGCCCTTCACTGAAAAGTCTAGGAGATTGGTATGTCCAGCAACAACCCGCAAACCCGTGAATGGCAAGCCTTGAGCAGTGATCACCACCTGGCGCCGTTCAGCGACTTCAAGCAATTGAAAGAGAAAGGTCCGCGCATCATTACCAAAGCCCACGGCGTTTACCTGTGGGACAGCGAAGGCAACAAGATCCTCGACGGTATGGCCGGCCTGTGGTGCGTGGCGATCGGTTACGGTCGCGATGAACTGGCTGACGCCGCCGCCAAGCAGATGAAAGAACTGCCGTACTACAACCTGTTCTTCCAGACCGCTCACCCGCCGGTGCTGGAGCTGGCCAAGGCCATTTCCGACATCGCACCTGCCGGCATGAACCACGTGTTCTTCACCGGTTCCGGCTCCGAAGGCAACGACACCATGTTGCGCATGGTCCGCCACTTCTGGGCGATCAAAGGCCAGCCGAACAAGAAAACCATCATCAGCCGCAAGAATGGCTACCACGGCTCCACCGTGGCCGGCGCCAGCTTGGGCGGCATGACGTATATGCACGAACAAGGCGACTTGCCGATCCCGGGCATCACCCACATCGCCCAGCCGTACTGGTTTGGCGAAGGCGGCGACATGAGCCCGGAAGAATTCGGCGTGTGGGCCGCCAACCAGCTGGAAGAAAAGATCCTGGAACTGGGCGTGGACACCGTCGGTGCCTTTATTGCCGAGCCGATCCAGGGCGCCGGTGGCGTGATCGTGCCGCCAGCCACTTACTGGCCGCGCATCAAGGAAATCCTCGCCAAGTACGACATCCTGTTTATCGCTGACGAAGTGATCTGTGGTTTCGGCCGTACCGGTGAGTGGTTCGGTAGCGATTTCTACGACCTCAAGCCGCACATGATGACCATCGCCAAGGGCCTGACCTCGGGTTATATCCCCATGGGCGGTTTGATCGTGCGCGATGAAGTGGTGGATGTGCTCAATGAAGGCGGTGATTTCAACCACGGTTTCACCTACTCCGGTCACCCGGTGGCCGCAGCGGTGGCCCTGGAAAACATCCGCATTATGCGCGATGAAAAAATCGTTAACCGCGTGCATGACGAAACGGCACCGTATTTGCAGAAACGTCTGAGGGAACTGGCTGATCACCCGTTGGTGGGTGAAGTGCGCGGTGTAGGCATGCTCGGTGCGATTGAACTGGTGCAGGACAAGGCCACGCGCAAACGCTACGAAGGCCGTGGTGTTGGCATGATTTGCCGGACGTTCTGCTTCGAGAATGGCCTGATCATGCGCGCCGTGGGCGACACCATGATCATTTCGCCGCCGCTGGTGATCAGCAAGGCTGAGATCGACGAGCTGGTGACCAAGGCTCGCCAGTGCCTGGACCTGACTTTGGCGGCATTGCAGGGCTAAGTGCTAGGCTCAGGACGCAGCAGCTTTCGGGCGCTGCGTCCTGAGCAGTGATAAATGAGGCTTTGGTTGAAAGCCGGCCTCAGAACTTGCCAGACTGTCGCCCTGTTTTGTTGCCCTTTAGACGGGCCGCAGAACCTAGTAAGAACGTGGCCCAAAAAAGAAAAATTGGAGCATCACCAAATGAAGGCATTAGGTTTGAAGAACGCTGGCAAGACCCTCCTCGCCTTGTCCCTGATGGGCGCAATGGCGGGCGCGGCCCAGGCAGACAATAAAGTACTGCACGTCTACAACTGGTCCGACTACATTGCACCGGACACCATCGCCAACTTTGAAAAAGAGTCGGGCATCAAAGTGGTGTACGACGTTTTCGACAGTAACGAAACCCTGGAAGCCAAGTTGCTGGCAGGCAAGTCCGGTTACGACATCGTCGTACCGTCGAACAACTTCCTGGCCAAGCAGATCAAGGCGGGTGTCTACCAGGAGCTGGACAAGTCCAAGCTGTCCAACTACGACAACCTGAACAAGTCCCTGCTTAAAGCCGTGTCGGTCAGCGACCCGGACAACAAGCACGCCTTCCCGTACATGTGGGGCTCGATCGGCATCGGCTACAACCCGGAGAAGGTCAAGGCTGCGCTGGGCGTGGACAAGATCGACTCGTGGGACTTCATCCTCAAGCCAGAAAACCTCGCCAAGCTCAAAAGCTGCGGCGTGAGCTTCCTCGACTCGCCTACCGAAATGCTGCCAGTAGCGCTGCATTACCTGGGCCTGCCGACCGACACCCAGAAAAAAGCCGACCTCAAGCAAGCCGAGGACCTGTTCCTCAAGCTGCGTCCATCGATCGGTTACTTCCACTCGTCCAAGTACATCTCGGACCTGGCCAACGGCAACATCTGCGTAGCCGTGGGTTACTCGGGTGACGTGCAACAGGCCAAGTCCCGTGCGGCTGAAGCCGGCGGCAAGGTCAAGGTTGCCTACGACATTCCGAAAGAAGGCGCCGGTAGCTTCTACGACATGGTCGCCATCCCTAAAGATGCCGAAAACGTCGAAGCGGCCTACAAGTTCATGAACTACCTGCTTGAGCCAAAAGTGATGGCCGGGATCACCAACAGCGTACGTTTCCCGAACGGTAACGAGAAAGCCACAGCACTGGTGGATAAAGACATCACCAGCGACCCAGGCATCTACCCATCGGCGGACGTGCAAGCCAAGCTCTACGCGATTGCTGACTTGCCGGCTGCGACCCAGCGTGAAATGACGCGCAGCTGGACCAAGATCAAATCCGGTAAGTAACCGGTCTTTGTCCGCCACCGCGAATGCCGCGGTGGCGGATGACATAAATAAATGACAGAAAGTTTTGCCGGATCGGTTTATCGAGGGTAAGTTGCGCGCCGGTTTTGTTGCCGGGCAACAACTTTAAGGCCCAACTATTTAAGAGGACCTCCACTTGCCAATTTCTTTATTTCGCAAAGCCATGCTGGTGGGTGCAGGTATCACGCTGACATTGAGCGTGCAGGCCGCACCGACGGTGCATATTTATAACTGGTCGGACTACATCGGCACCGACACCCTGGCCAACTTCGAAAAGGCCACCGGTATCAAGCCTGTGTATGACGTGTTTGATTCCAACGAAACCCTGGAAGGCAAGTTGCTGGCCGGGCGTACCGGCTACGACGTGGTCGTGCCGTCGAACCACTTCCTCGGCAAGCAAATCAAGGCCGGGGCGTTCCAGAAACTCGACAGGTCGTTGCTGACTAACTATTCAAACCTTGACCCGGCGCTGCTCAAGCGCCTGGAAAAGAACGATCCGGGTAACCAGTACGCCGTGCCGTACCTGTGGGGCACCAACGGCATCGGTTACAACGTCGATAAAGTGAAAGAAGTGCTGGGTGTCGACCATATCGACTCCTGGGCCGTTTTGTTCGAGCCGGAGAACATGAAGAAGCTGGCGACGTGCGGCGTGTCGTTCATGGACTCGGCCGATGAAATGCTGCCGGCGGTCCTCAATTACATGGGCCTGAACCCTAACAGCGAGAACCCCGAAGACTACAAGAAGGCCGAAGCGAAGCTGCTTAAAGTGCGGCCCTACGTGACCTATTTCCATTCTTCCAAATACATCTCCGACCTGGCCAACGGCAACATCTGCGTGGCCGCCGGGTTCTCCGGCGATGTGTTCCAGGCCAAGGCCCGTGCGGCCGAGGCTGGCAAGGGCGTGAACATCGCCTACGCGATTCCGAAAGAAGGCGGCAACCTGTGGTTTGACGTGCTGGCGATCCCCAAGGACGCCGCCAACGTCAAAGAGGCCCACGCCTTCATCAACTATTTGCTGCAACCTGAGGTGATCGCTCAGGTCAGTGATTACGTCGGTTATGCCAACCCTAATCCAGGGGCGGACAAACTGATGGAGCAATCGATACGCACCGACGAAGCGGTTTACCCACCGCAGGCGGTTCTCGACCGGACGTTCGTCAACTTCGAGTTACCCCCGAAAGTGCAGCGTTTAATGACCCGTAGCTGGACCAAGGTCAAGACGGGCAAGTAAGGCTCAAACTATCCAAGGTTCGCCCGCCTCGGGCGCACAGAATTTTTTGTTGGGAGTTTCGTAAATGGCAGTTGCCTCCGGCGCCTATAAGAAAGCCCTCGAGGGCGACCAGACACCTAAACAGGTGTTGGTCAAAATCGACCGGGTCACGAAGAAGTTCGACGAGACGATTGCCGTGGACGATGTGTCCCTGGAAATCAAGAAAGGCGAGATCTTCGCCTTGCTCGGCGGTTCGGGTTCGGGCAAATCCACCTTGCTGCGCATGCTCGCAGGCTTTGAGCGCCCAACGGAAGGTCGCATCTACCTCGACGGTGTGGACATCACCGATATGCCGCCCTACGAGCGGCCGATCAACATGATGTTCCAGTCCTACGCCTTGTTCCCGCACATGACCGTGGCGCAGAACATAGCCTTCGGCCTGCAACAGGACAAGATCCCCAAGGCCGAGGTCGACGCCCGTGTGGCCGAGATGCTCAAGCTGGTACAGATGAGCCAGTACGCCAAGCGCAAGCCGCATCAGTTGTCCGGTGGCCAGCGTCAGCGTGTGGCGTTGGCGCGTTCCCTGGCCAAGCGTCCGAAACTGCTGCTGCTCGATGAGCCCATGGGCGCCCTCGACAAGAAGCTGCGTTCGCAGATGCAACTGGAACTGGTGGAGATCATCGAGCGCGTGGGCGTGACCTGCGTCATGGTGACCCACGACCAGGAAGAGGCCATGACCATGGCCGAGCGCATCGCGATCATGCACCTGGGCTGGATTGCGCAGATCGGCAGCCCGATCGACATCTACGAAACGCCTACCAGCCGCCTGGTGTGCGAGTTCATCGGCAACGTCAATATCTTCGAAGGTGAAGTGATCGACGACGCCGAGGGCCACGCGACCATCACCTGCAAGGACCTCGACCGCAACATCTACGTCGGTCACGGTATCAGCACCTCGGTGCAGGACAAGTCCGTTACCTACGCGATTCGCCCGGAAAAGCTGCTGGTGACCGCCGATATGCCGACCTGCGAATACAACTGGTCCAGCGGCAAGGTACATGACATTGCCTACCTCGGCGGCCACTCGGTGTTCTACGTCGAACTGCCAAGCGGCAAGCTGGTGCAGTCCTTCGTCGCCAACGCCGAGCGCCGTGGCCAGCGACCGACCTGGGGTGACCAGGTGTACGTGTGGTGGGAAGACGACAGCGGCGTGGTACTTCGCTCATGAACATGAAGAAGCTCAAGCGCCAGTTGCAACGAATAACACCCGGTGGCCGGCATGTGGTCATCGGGATCCCCTTCCTCTGGTTGTTCCTGTTCTTCATGCTGCCGTTCTTCATCGTCTTGAAGATCAGCTTCGCCGAAGCCGACGTAGCGATCCCGCCTTACACCGAGATCTACACCTTCGTTGAGCAGAAACTGCAGTTGGTGCTCAACCTGGCCAACTACGCGATGCTCGGCGACGACGAGTTGTACATCGCCGCGTACCTGGGCTCGCTGAAAATGGCGTTTTTCAGCACGCTGTTGTGCCTGTTGATCGGCTACCCGATGGCCTACGCCATTGCCAGTGCGCGCAAAGAGATGCAAACCGTGCTGGTGCTGCTGATCATGATGCCGACCTGGACGGCGATCCTGATCCGCGTGTATGCGTGGATGGGCATCCTCAGCAACAACGGTTTGCTCAATGGCTTCCTGATGTCCATCGGGTTGATCAACGAACCGCTGCAGATCCTCAACACCAACATCGCGGTGTATATCGGCGTGGTCTATTCGTACCTGCCGTTCATGATCCTGCCGCTGTACGCCAACCTGGTGAAGCACGACCAGAGCCTGCTGGAAGCTGCATCCGACCTGGGGTCGAGCACCTTCAACAGCTTCTGGAAAATCACCGTGCCGCTGTCCAAGAACGGCATCATCGCCGGCTGCATGCTGGTCTTCATCCCGGTGGTGGGCGAGTTCGTGATCCCGGAACTGCTGGGCGGCCCGGAAACCCTGATGATCGGTAAAGTGTTGTGGCAAGAATTCTTCAACAACCGTGACTGGCCGGTGGCGTCTGCCCTGGCGGTGGTGATGCTGGCGATCCTGATCGTGCCCATCATCCTGTTCAACCGCAGCCAAGCCAAAGAGATGGAGGGCAAGATATGAAGCGCGTCAGTTTCTCAAGCTTCATGCTGGTGGCGGGGTTGCTGTTTATCTACCTGCCGATGCTGATCCTGGTGATCTACTCGTTCAACGAATCCAAGCTGGTGACAGTGTGGGGCGGTTGGTCGATCAAGTGGTACGTGGGCCTGCTGGACAACACCCAGTTGATGGGCTCGGTCGCGCGCTCCCTGGAAATCGCCTGCTACACGGCGGTGGCAGCGGTGGCGCTGGGTACGTTGGCGGCATTCGTGCTGACGCGCATCAGCCAGTTCAAGGGCCGCACGCTGTTCGGCGGCCTGGTGACCGCGCCGTTGGTAATGCCGGAAGTGATCACCGGTCTGTCGCTGTTGCTGCTGTTTGTGGCCATGGCGCAGATGATCGGCTGGCCCCAGGAGCGGGGCATCGTCACCATCTGGATCGCCCACACCACGTTCTGTGCGGCGTATGTGGCGGTGGTGGTGTCGGCACGTTTGCGTGAGCTGGACCTGTCGATTGAAGAAGCGGCGATGGACCTGGGCGCACGGCCGTGGAAGGTGTTCTTCCTGATCACGATCCCGATGATCGCGCCCTCGTTGGCGGCGGGCGGCATGATGTCGTTCGCGCTGTCCCTCGATGACCTGGTACTGGCCAGCTTCGTGTCGGGCCCGGGTTCGACCACCTTGCCGATGGAAGTGTTTTCCGCGGTGCGCCTTGGGGTTAAACCCGAGATCAACGCCGTGGCCAGCCTGATCCTGTTGGCGGTGTCGCTGGTGACATTCCTGGTGTGGTTCTTCAGCCGTCGTGCCGAAGAACACCGCAAGAAAGCCATCCAGCAAGCGATTGAAGAAGCGGCGGCGGATGGCTGGCAACAGCCGGACAAGCGTCGGGCGCCTGCACCGGTCTAAAAACCGGATCAAAATGTGGGAGCTGGCTTGCCTGCGATAGCAATCTATCAGTGACTGATTTGTTTACTGATACACCGCTATCGCAGGCAAGCCAGCTCCCACAGTGGTTTTGTGGTGTTTATAAGGTTGTGTTTCAGGCAGCCCAAGGCGATTTACGAATCACCTCCACAAAATTCATCGGCTTGAACCCCGGTTCCTGATCCACCAGCACATCGGTCTTCACGTTGCCAAACGTGGTCTGCGGACGATGACGCAAACCATCGGCAAATGCGCAGATGATGCACTCCTTGAACCCTTCACCGCGTGGATGCGCATGTACCACCGCTTCGCGCTGCACGGTAGAAAACGCTGCGTAGTCCATGCCCAGCACGTCCATTTCCACGCCCGCCGTGACCAGCGCGACGGTGGGGCGCAGATGTTGCGGCACGCCCGGTGTGGTGTGCAGCGCGATGGACAACCACACCTGTTCGATATCGTCATCGCTCAGCCCGTAGGGCTTGAGGAACGCCGCCGCTGCATTGGCGCCGTCCACTTCGAACCGTTCGTTGTCACTGCGATGGCCTTCGACCAAGCCCAGGTCATGGAACATCGCGCCGACGTAAAGCAGTTCCGGGTTGTAGGCCAGTTGCTTGCGCTCACCGCTCAACGCGCCGAACAGGAATACCCGGCGGGAGTGGTGGTAGAGCAGGTCGGATTCGACGTCGCGGATGTATTCGGTGGTGGCCTTGGCCAAGGCGCTGTCGGGGATCTGGATACCGGCGATGGTGGTGGTCATGGTGGTGCTCCTCTGGAAAGATTCCAGTCTGGTCGCGTGCCCGCGATGGGGCTATCGCGGCGAGGGAGCGATCCCGGCCAATGTGCCTTCACATCGTGCCAAGGGTGCACTCGGTCAAATGTGGGAGCTGGCTTGCCTGCGATAGGATCAACTCGGTATACCTGATGGACCGGGGTGCCTGCATCGCAGCGATGCGGCGACCCGACAAGCCAGCTCCCACAGAGGTTTTGTGTTTGTCCAGTTAGAAAAGGTGTTTGTGAGTATGAGCAAAACCGTCGCCATCTTGATCTTCCCCGGCGTCCAGTCGCTGGATGTGACCGGCCCTATGGACGTGTTCTGCGAGGCCAATCGGTTTCTACCGCCGCAAGACCATTACCACTTGGAAGTCATCGGCCTCGGCCACGGCAGCATGGCGGCCTCCAACGGCTTGTCATTGCAGGCACACCGGCATTACAGCGAAGCCCTGAACGCCTATGACCTGTTGCTGGTCGCAGGTGGCCCGCAGTTGCCCTTCGAGGACTTCGGCGCGCTCTTTGATGACTGGCTACGCGGCGCAACCCAAAGAGCACAGCGCTTCGGCTCGATCTGCAATGGCGCCTTCATGCTCGCCCGCGCGGGGCTGCTGGACGGCAAGACCGTCACCACTCATTGGAACGATGCCGCCGACCTGGCGCGCCTGTGCCCCACGGCCCAGGTCGAAGCCGACCGCCTGTATGTGCAGGATGGCAACCTCTACACCTCGGCGGGTGTGACGGCGGGCATCGACCTGTCGCTGTACCTGTTGGCTCAGGACCACGGCCCGGAAGTCGCGCTAAGCGTGGCCAAGCGCCTCGTAGTGTTCACTCAGCGCTCGGGCGGGCAGTCGCAGTTCAGTCCATTTCTGACACCCCACGCCGAAACCACCTCGGCGGTGGCGCTGGTGCAGTTGTACGTATTGGCGAACCTGACGGGGGATTTGACCATCGCCGACCTGGCCAAGGCGGCGAACATGAGTGCGCGCAACTTCTCCCGGGTGTTTGCCCGCGAAGCACGGATCACTCCGGCGGAGTTTGTCGAGCGAGCACGGGTAGACGCGGCGCGGGTGATGCTCGAGAGCAGCCCCGCACCGCTGAAAACCGTGGCCTACCAATGCGGCTTTCGCGACGCCCAGCACATGCGCAGTGTGTTCAACCGTCGGCTGGGCGTGACGCCGCAACAGTTCCGGCTTAATTTTGCTGCGCCGGTTTGAGCGTGTCGTAGGCTTCCAGCGCGCGCAGCGAGTAGATATACGCCGCGCCTGCGTTCAGCGAGATTGCGGTGGCCAGGGTCGCGGCGACTTCTTCGCGAGTGGCGCCGGCCTTGATCGCCGCATCCGCGTGCACACCGATGCAACCGTCGCAGCGCGTGGTAATGGCCACCGCGATGGAAATCAACTCACGGGTCTTGGCGTCGAGGACGTTGTTTTCCTCGGCAGCTTCGCCCAGCGCCATGTAGGCTTTGACCATCTTCGGGTTGCTCTTGCCCAGCGCGCCAAAGGCTTTCTTCACGGTAGGCAGCAAGTCGGACCAGTTATTGAACATTGCGGTAACTCCTGAACAGGGTGGGGTGTGAAACCAGTCTGTGCCGTTCAGGACCGGCATTCTTGTTCAATCCGCTCATCTTTTTGACCGATGCTCGCAAATGAATTCGATCGACACGCTTATCGCGCTGGCCAACCTGCGCGGCAGCCTGGATTTACGCTGCCAGTTCCAGGGTGACTGGGCGCTGGACCATGCTCCCGAAAAACTGGGCGTGGCGCCTTATCACATCGTGCTCAGCGGTACATGCCGCGCGGAGTTGTCCGGCGGGCAACAGGTGGTGCTGGAGCCGGGCGATATCCTGCTGATGCCCGGCGGTGCTACCCATTTGCTGCGCAGCCAGGGCGCGCGAATTGCGCCGATGCAGCCCAAGGTCATTGATGGCGGCCTGCTTCAAGTGCATCGCCTGGGGGGCGATCAGCCGGATGTGGAGATGCTCTGCGGCAGCTTCCACTACAACCCTCAATCCTTGCTGTTGAGTGCGTTGCCGCATTACTTGGTGGTCTCCAGCCGCGAGTGGCAGGGTGATGGGCAATTAGCGGCATTGATTGCCTTGTTGCGCAGCGAGGCGGATGGGCAACAGATCGGCGCCCGCACGTTTATCGACGCGCTGTCATCGGCACTGTTCACCCTGATTTTGCGCACCTGGCTGAGCCGCCAAGCGCCGGTGGCCGGTACGTTTGCGCTGTTGGCCGACAAGCGTTTGAGCAAGGCCTGGCAGGCGATGCTGGCCGACCCCGGCCATGAGTGGACCATCGACCGCCTGGCGGTTGCAGCGACGATGTCACGGGCGACGTTCATGCGTGCGTTTGTGAAGGTGGCAGGCGTATCGCCGTGGGTGCTGTTGACGCAGTTACGCATGGAGCTGGCGTTCAACCTGTTGCGCCAGTCGCGCCTTAGCCTGCTGGATATCGCCGCTCAAGTCGGTTACCAGTCCCAGGCGGCGTTCAGCAAGAAGTTCAAGGACACCTACGGTGAAACGCCGGGGCGGTTGCGCGGCCGGTAGCGGTCATACCGCTGGACAAAATGTGGGAGCTGGCTTGCCTGCGATAGCGGTGTATCAGTCATACCGCTATCGCAGGCAAGCCAGCTCCCACACTGATCGGGTTTACAGGTAGTTATCGAGCTGGCAGTAGCTTTAGCGTACCGCGCGTATTGGCTGTCACTTCCTCGTCGCTGAAATGCGCTTGCTCATAGCCGCCTTCGATATAGGTTTGCGCCTGGTCGCCATAGTGCTGGTCAAACGGCACGCCGCTTTGTCCTACCGGGTTGATGGTGAGGGCGTGGGCCGGGTCGGCGAAGTCGATCAGGCGGCGGGTCGATGGGCCGTAGGTGACCGGCCAGGGTGCCGGGCCGATCATGGCCGACTGGTTGTTCGGCACTTCGTGGGTGCCGGGCGCGGGGAACGGGCCGACGTTGAACACCTTGTCCAAAGGCTTTTGCGTGCCCAGCGGATGGCCGTGGGTCAGGGTGTGCGCTTTGCCCCATTGCCACTGGCCCGGGTCATCGCCGAAGGTCGCCTTGAGGTGCGCCAGGCTATTGTCCCAAGCGAGCTTGACGGTCTCGGCACGCTTGCCGTCCCACCACGGCGAGTCCGGTGATGCGGCCAGGCGTGGCAGGGCCGTGTCGATCACGCGGGTGGTCAGCAGGGTCTTGAACATGCCGTCGCCGAGTTTCGGGTGAAAGGCGGCGTCAGTGAGGTTGAACAGAAACTGGTTGAACAGCGTGGCGCTGGTGGAGTCCAGCGGGTAGTCGCCCTTCCAGGTGGCCAGTTGTTCCACCAGTTTGAGCTGCGCCGGGTCCTTGACCACGTCACGCAGCACCGGCAACAGCGGGGCCAGCAAGCGTGGGCCGTAGGCGGTGGTGGTGCCCAGTTGCAGGGCCTGGCTGTTGTTCACGTCCCACTTCACGCTCTTGTCGCTCAGTTGCATATTCAACTGCTGGCCCCGGTCGGCCAGGTTGTAATAACCAGGAATCTCCATGCCGGTGGGCGACACGGGTTGTGCGTTGGCCGATACCACATAGCCACGCGCCGGGTTCTCTTCCTGGGGGTTGGCGCTGAACGGGTAAAAGCCCAATTTATCCGCCTGGGCAGTGCTGCCGTCGAGGATAAACCCGGCATTGACCCCAGCCGGGCGGATCGGCAACTGCGCCGCTGCCCACCAGCCGATATCGCCCTTGGCATTGGCCCACACGATGTTCAAGCCCGGCGCAGAAACCTTGGCCGCTGCGGCACGGGCCTTGGCCAGGGTGTCGGCACGGTTGAGCTGGTAGAAACCTTCGAGGATCGGGTTCTGGGTGTCGAGGAACGCCCACCACATGGCGATGGGGGTCTTGCCGGCGTTCTCGCCGAGCACGTCATTGATGATCGGACCGTGGGGCGACTGGCGCAGGGTGAGGGTAACCGGCGCCTGGCCCTTCACCGCGATCTGTTGCTCGGTGCGGGTCATGTCGACCCACTGGTCGTGGTACCAGACCTGGTTGGGGTTGGCCGGGTTGACCTTCTCGGCGATGAGGTCGAGGTCATCGTTCTGGAACATGGTCAGGCTCCAGCCGAATGCCAAGTTGTGCCCCAGGAACGCCACCGGTACCAATGCGTTGTGATAGCCATATAACTCAAAACCTGGCGCCGACAGCTGGGCTTCGTACCACACCGATGGCACCGAGAAACGGATATGCGGGTCGCCCGCCAGCAAGGGCTTGCCGCTCTTGGTACGGCTGCCGCTGATGGCCCAGGCATTGCTGCCTTCGAACTGCGGCAGGCCATTCTCGGCCAGGGCCTGTTCGCTCAATGAGGCAAGCGCGCCGAGGGTCTTCCAGTCACTGGCGGCCAGGTTGAGCGCGCCCTTGGGCTGCCAATCCAGGTCAAACACTTTGAGGTAATCGCTGCCCAACTGATCACGTACGTAGGTCAGCAGTGGCTCGGTACGAAACGCGGCGGCAAAGCTGTAGGCCATGTACCCGGCGACGCTGATGGTGTCCTCGGCGGTAAACGGCCGCTTGGCGATGCCCAGTACGTCGAACTCCATGGGGCTGGCGTGGCTGTCCTGATATTGGTTAATGCCGTCCAAGTAGGCTTGCAGGGCCTTCCAGTGCGCCGACTCATGGTCCAGCTGCGCCACGTAGCTGGTTGCGCGCTCGCGAATGCGCAGGCTGCGGAACAGCTTGTCGGTCTCCAGCAGCTTAGGCCCGAGCACCTCGGCCAGCTCGCCACGGGCCAGGCGCCGCATGATCTCCATCTGGAACAGCCGGTCCTGGGCGTGCACATACCCGAGGGCGCGATACAGGTCGGTCTCGTTCTCGGCGCGAATGTGCGGCACGCCACGGTCGTCGTAGCGCACCGTGACCGAGCCTTGCAGGTTGGCCAGCGTCACCGTGCCCTGGCGCGTCGGCTGCTTGCTGTACACGTACCAACCGGCGCCCAAGACGACCAATACCAGCAGAACCGCGAGAACCTGCAAGACGCGCTTCATGAACTTTCCTTAGCAAGAATGGGTAGCGAACTACTGACCTTTAGGCCACGAACAATAGCAGCCCACCGCCAAGGTGTGCGTGGCATTCACTTCGCGTCCGTCTTCAAGTGCCTTGAGGATCGGCTCGATAAAGCTGTTGCTGGAATTGCACGTCAGCCCTTCGCTGTACGGCCCGAAATACGCGAGCTTGCCGGTGCGGTCCCAGATTCCCACGGCCGGGCTGGCCGGCACCTGATCGGCGCCGGGCAGGGCGGTGAGGGTTTTCATTTTATGCAGGTTGCCGGGCAGTTGGCCGTGGCTGCCGGCTTTTTGCAGGGCATAGAACTCGACCCCTTGGGGCGCGTAGTGCTCGATCAACTCGCCCAAGTGTTGCTGGTTGCCGACGTTGCAGGGACAGGCCGGGTCCCAGAAGTGCACCAGGCGGATCGGCCCTGGGCCACTGAGTTCGGCGGGCAGGCGCAAGGCATCGCCGGAGAACACCGCCGTGTGTTCGCTGAACGCCCGCAGGTAGCGGCCTTGGAACCAGTCATACGCCGCCCACAGCACGCCAGCGCAGATGACCAGGATCAGGCTGGCGAACAGGGCGGTACGGTAGGGCGGTCGCATTCAGATGTATCCTCGAAGGTCGCGTAGCTTGCCATGCTTGTCCTGACAGATGAATATCGCAGCTCGATATTCATCTTCGCCGTAGTCTGGAAGCCTTTATGCCCGTCACCTTTGACCCCGATCATCTGCGCGAAAGCTTGCGGCCCTTGGTGGATGCGCAACCGCTTTCAGCCGAGGCACGGGTCTATCAGCGTTTCTACGGGCTGGACCAGGCCGTCAGCCGCCTGGGGCGCTTCGAGGTCGACGGCTTCGAGGTTGTGGCCCAGGTGTGGTGGCCAGCTGTGCCGGTGGCGACGATGTTTATGTTCCACGGCTTCTACGACCATATGGGGCTGTATCGCCATGTAGTGCGCTGGGCCCTGGACCAGGGCTTTGTGGTGATCGCCTGCGATTTGCCGGGGCATGGGTTGTCCAGCGGCCCGCGTGCCAGCATCGATGATTTTGCGGTGTACCAGCATGTGGTGCAGGCGCTGTTCGCCCAGGCATCCACGCTGCAATTGCCTCAACCCTGGCACCTGTTCGGGCAAAGCACCGGCGGCGCGGTGGTGGTCGACCATTTGCTCAACCATGGCGCCGACAGCCCGGCCCAGGGCAAGGCGTTCCTGCTGTCGCCGTTGGTGCGTCCGCGTTCGTGGGGCTGGTCGCAAGTGAGCTATTACCTGCTGCGGCCGTTCGTCAAAGGCATTGCGCGGCGGTTCAGCGATAACACCAATGACCCTGCGTTCAAGCCGTTCCTTGAGGCAGACCCGCTGCAACCACGCCAGTTGCCCACCACCTGGGTGGGCGCGCTGGCGCGCTGGATCAAACGCATCGAAGCCGCACCGCAGAGCCTGCGGCGGCTGGTGATCGTGCAGGGGGAGGAAGATATGACTGTGGACTGGCAGCACAACTTGCAAGTGCTGCGGGGCAAGTTCGATCAGCCTGAGGTGCTGATGGTGAAGCGTGGCAGGCATCACCTGGCCAATGAAATTCCGGAGATTCGCCAGGAGTACTTCAAGTACCTCACCGACCATCTGAAGTAACGCGGTCCAATGTGGGAGCTGGCTTGCCTGCGATAGCGGTGTATCAGAAACACATAAGGCGCTGACCCACCGCCATCGCAGGCAAGCCAGCTCCCACATTGGTTACTGGGTCAGGCTGGAAGTGCTTTGTCCGACAGCTAAACCGGCGCGGATCGCCGCCAACGCAGCCTGGTAATACGCCTTACCCTCCGGCGACTCCGCAAACGTCGCGAACTCTTCCAACTCCGGGTCAGACAAATCCCGATAGACATACAACAGTGTGTTGTTCAGGTCCTTATCAATCTGCTGCATCAACCGCTCGCGCTGGCCATTCAACATGCCCTGCGCCTGACCGCCGCCCAACAGGCCGGGAATCATCTGGCTCAAGCTATCAGCAGCCACGCCGGCAATCGCCAGGCTCACTTCCGCCCCGGCTTCACGCGCAGGCAGCGCTTGCGCCAGGTGGCCGATGATCAGGCTGCGAGTGGCGTCGGCTTCGATCTTCGGCAGGCCTTGGGCGTTCTTTGCCAACTGGTCGCGGCGCGTGGCCAGCAGCTCGGCGGCGACAATCTTGCGGCCCAACGACGATTGGAAAAACGCCAGTGCAGGTTTGGGGTCCGCCAGGTTCTTGCGCAACTGCGCCTCGGCACGCTGGTCCACGGCCTGGGCGGCGAAGCGTTTGTTGCTGTTGTCCACCAGCGCCTGATACACCGCTGGCGGCAGGCTGTTGCGGTAGCGTTGTTGGGCGGCACTGAGGGCGTCATTGAAATGCGCACGTTGTTCGGCCCAGCCGGCGACCTTGTACAACTGGTCATGGCCGTCTGCCCAAGCGGGCAAAACGCAGAACATCAGCATGGAAAAAAACAAACGACGCATATGGACTCCTGTCAGTCGGCCACTATTGTCCGTGTCGGGCGTAGGATTTGTCGAGAAATCCTATCGGCTACCTGATTAAAGTGTATTCGGACGCTCGGCGGCTCTGTCGGATTCACAGGCGTATGGATACTATGCGCGCCATGCAAATACCCCTTGATCACCCGCTGTTGCAACGTATTGTCGACGACCTGGCTGAAAAAGGCTGGTCGCGGCAGGACGGCTTCCTGCCCCAGGCTCTGACCCTGGAACTGGCGGCTGAGTGCCGTAAACGTGCAGCCGAAGGTGAACTGGCCCCGGCGGCGGTAGGACGCGGCCCGGCCCAGGAGATCCGCGAGGGGATTCGTGGTGATCATATCCAGTGGCTGGAAGAGGGCGATGCAGCGGTCTGCGACACCTATATGGCGTTGATGGACAGCCTGCGCCTGGCGATGAACCGCGGCCTGTTCCTCGGCCTGGAAGATTTCGAAAGCCATTTCGCGATGTACCCGCCAGGGGCGTTTTACCTCAAGCACCTGGACCGTTTCCGCGACGACGACCGCCGCATGGTCTCGGCGGTGATCTACTTGAACGACGCCTGGCTGCCCGAACACGGCGGGCAGTTGCGCATGTACCTCAAGGATGGCGTCGAATACGACGTAGTGCCCGCCGGCGGTTGCCTGGTGGTGTTCCTGTCCGGGGAGGTCCCCCACGAAGTCATGCCCGCCACGCGTGAACGCCTGTCCCTCACCGGCTGGTTTCGCCGGCGGGGCAACGAGCCTTTTTGAGCATGGAAAAAATTCTGATCAGCCGCTGCCTGCTTGGGCACAAAGTGCGCTACGACGGCGGGGCCAGCGGACCGTTCGATCAACTGGCGGCATGGCAGGCCGAGGGCCGTGTGGTTGCGATCTGCCCGGAGGTCGCCGGTGGGTTGCCGACGCCGCGTCCGCCTGCAGAAATTCCCGGCGGGCAGGGCGTGGAGGTGTGGGAGGGTCGTGCACGGGTGCTGACGGCCGAGGGGGAGGACTTCAGCGAAGCCTTCCTTGATGGCGCGCGGCAGGCGTTGGCGCTGGTGCAGCGCCACAACATTCGGATTGCCGTGCTCAAGGCCAATAGCCCGTCGTGTGGGAATTTGCTGACCTATGACGGGACCTTTTCTGGTGTAAAGGTCGCAGGCGAAGGGGTGACGGCGGCGTTGCTCAAGCGCCATGGTGTGCAGGTGTTCAGTGAGTTGGAGCTGCCTGAGGCGGCAGTGGCCTTGGCTCAACTCTCAGAAACTGTGTAGTCCAATGTGGGAGCTGGCTTGCCTGCGATAGCAGTGTGTCAGCTACACATAGGGTGCTGATCCACCGCTATCGCAGGCAAGCCAGCTCCCACATTAGAATGTCACTCGGCCTTGGCTACGGGCTCGTTCTCAAGCCACTTCTGCGCCAACGCCTTCAACCGTCCATCCGCCTTCACCCGCTGCAACGCCTTGTCCAGGCTGGCCTTGAACGCCGGGTTACCCTTCTGGAACGGAATCGCCAGTTCTGGCTTCTCGTTATACGTCTCACTGAAATCGAACCGATCCTTGAGCTCAGCAGTCATAGCGATATGGTTGATGGCCACGTCGTACTTGCCGGTTTCCACCCCTGGCAGCAGGTCGGCGTCATCGGTGGTAATGAACGAGGGGCGCACGTCCATCTCTTTAGCCAGTTGTTCACCCAACTCCACTTCGAAACCGGTTAGCTTGTCGCCTTCCTTGAAGTTGAACGGCGGGGTATTGGCTTCAAGGGCGATACGCAGTTCGCCACGGTCAAACACATCATCGACCAGTTCGGCGTGAGCCAAGGGGCTCACAAGGGGAAGCAAAAGTAACAGGCCAGGCGAAAAGCGCATGGTCACTCCTAGATAATTTTTATGTGCGAGGCGCCGTTCAGCATCGCTTTGCTATGGTGTTGAGTGCCTTGGACAGCAATTTGTCGCGAAGTTGTCATAACCCTACAGATTTCCTGGAAAAACTGGAGAAGCGAATGAAAGCCCTTTTGTCCCATGCAACGATTGCCAGCCTGCTGCTGGGCGCCTCAATGTTGGCGAACGCCGCCGACCTGCCGCGTACCCCTGCGCCTAAAGGCGCCGAAGTGTTTATTGTGTCGCCCAAAGACGGCGCAACTGTCGATAAAACCTTCACCGTCAAATTCGGCGTTAAAAACCTGGACCTGGAGCCTATCGACAAGCAAGTGCCGAACGCCGGTCACCACCACCTGTTGGTAGACCAGGACGTCACCTCGCTCAAAGCCGACGAAGCTATTCCGGCTACCGCCACGTCGATTCACTTCGGCAAAGCCCAGACTGAAACCGAGCTGACCCTGACCCCAGGCAAGCACACCTTGCAACTGGTGGCGGGCGACAACGTTCACCGTCAGTTCGAACCTACTGTAGTCTCGAAAGTGATCACGGTTAACGTTAAGTAAGATTTGTTCTGTCCAGTCCTGAAATAGGTTTACACCTATTTCAGCCTCAAAACGCCCGATGCACCGCATCGGGCGTTTTGTATTTCAGCGATAGATGTGGCCGCTCGCTGTTATAGATCTGCACCGATTGATCCAC